>DATKWP010000389.1:0-3265 GCA_035529535.1 Anaerolineae bacterium
AGGTCCGACCTTTCGGGAAGGTGTTCGACCAGGTGCCGATACATGTACACCGTGTGGGCGATGGCGCGCCCGTACTTGGCCGCTGCCCGCCACAAGAGTTCCCGGTCGAACGTGAGGGCGGTGCCTCCCAGGTCGAAGGAACGGCCCAGGTACCGTCGCTCCACGTCCTGCGCGGTCGTTTCCAGTGCGTCCCACGGGAGAGCCTGGACCTTTGCCTCCACCTCGGCTGGCGGAGCAGTGTGCGCATCGTTGTCCACGTGGTCGCCGGGGTCTATGGTGTACAGCGTGTATCCGGCCGCCAGGAAACTGTCCACGTCGGCGGGGGTCTTGAGGTGGTCGGCGTCTGCGCCCCACGCTTCACGCCAGCCGGCCTGGAAGAGGCCCCACATGGCGTCGTCGAGTACCTGCTGGGGCGTGCGCCCGGTGCGGGCGTTCTCTCGCACCGACTGCTGGGCAAAAATGGGCGCAACGCCCGCCTGTCCCGCTGGATTGTTGTCCAGCGGAAGCGATGAGAACTCGCGCGCCGCCCGCACGTGCCCTGGGGTCGCCAGCCCCAGCCGGTCACCGAACCCCGCCGAAGTCTGCAGGCCCAGCGGCGCCGGGCGTAGCCACGGTAGACGGGCGCGTAAGGCAGCCGCATGGGCCGGCGTGAGCGGGCACAAAAGCGCCCCGCTCTCATCGTGGCGCACCCCCTCAAAGCCGGTCGTGTCGCCCAGCACGCCCAATCGTTTCTCCGCTCCTTCATCACGCCGGGTCAGAAAATACGTGGTTCCCCGCTCCTCCACTACCGAATCTGAATAAACCTCGAGTCCACTCAACTGCTCCATGCTCTGCATCATCCTTTCACCGATTCGCCGATTCGCCGATCCCTGCTCCCTGCTCACCGCTCACTACAACCTGTACGCCCTCTTGGCCAGCCCGTACGCCAGGTCCACGATCATCTCCCGGGCATCGTCCTCGTCCACGACAGACCGCACGACCAGTCCGGCCAGCCAGTTGGCGCTGGCTCGCCGCCACACGTCGTGGCGGGCCGGGATCGAGGGGAAGGCACGCGTGTCGTCGTTAAAGCCCACCGTGTTCTGGAGGCCCGCCGTCTCCATCACGCTGTCGAGGTAGCGCTGAATCCCGTTCAGGCTGTCGTGGAACCACCAGGGAGGCCCGAGCCGCATGGCCGGGTAATGTCCAGCCAGGGGGGCCAGTTCGCGCGCGTAGGCCGACTCGTCGAGCGTGAAGAGGATGAACGCCAGCCGGGGGTCGTCGCCGTACTTGGTTAGCAACGGACGCAGGTTGTGGGTGAACTCGCTGTGCTCCGGGATGTCGCACCCCTTGTCGGGACCAAAGCGGTCGAATATGAACGGGTTATGGTTACGCACCGAGCCCACGTGGAACTGCATCACCAGCCCATCCTCGAGGCTTTGTCGCGTGCTCTCTATGATCATGTGGGCGGTGAAGCGGTAGGCGTCCTCGGGCGTGGCCTGGCCACAGAGCGCCCGCTGGAAGATGGCGTCCGCTTCGGACGGGGACAACTCGGCCGTGTACGCCGACTGCGCTCCGTGATCGGTGGCCGTGGCTCCCAGCGACTTGAAGAATGCACGCCGGTTCTCCAGGGCCTGGACGAAGGCCGGGTAGGAGTGGACGGCGATGCCGCTGGCGTCGCTCAGGGCGTCCAGGTTCTTCCGCCAGCCGGGCGTCAGCAGGTTGACTACGCCGTCGGGCCGGAAGGTGGGCCGGACAACCCCCTGCCATCCAGAGGCCCGCATGGCCTGGTGGCAGCTCAGTGAGTCGGTAGCCGCGTCGGTGGTGCAGAGCACTTCAATGTTAAACCGCTCGAACAGCGCCCGCGGGCGGAATTCGGGTGTCGCCAGTTTGGCCGCCATCTGGTCATAGATGGCCTGGGCCGTCTCCCCGGTCAGTTTCTCTTCGATGTCGAACACCCCACATAGTTCGTTGGACAGCCAGGTGTCGGACGGCGTCCCGCGAAAGAGGTGGAAGTTCTCGGCGAAAACCTGCCAGATTTTGCGATGGTCCTGCTCCACTGGGCCGCCATCAGCGCGGGGAATACCCAACGCTTCCAGTGGGATGCCCTGCGAGTAGAGCATGCGGAAGACGTAATGGTCGGGGATGATGAGCAAGTCGGTGGGCGTGCCAAACGACGCATTCTGATCGGCCAGCAGACGAGGGTCCACGTGCCCGTGTGGGCAGACGAGGGGTAGCCCCGCGACCGATGTGTATAGCTCCTGCGCGATGCGCCGCTGTGCCGGATCGGGATCAAAGTAGCGGTCTGCGGGCAAGTGCCACGGATGGTGTGTCATATTCTGCTCCCTGTTGTTACCGGAAGCGGCTGTCTGCTGCGGATTGCCACAGGTCTGGGTTGGGACCCAGCATCCGTTTGACTGTATCGGTGGCGGCGGTCAACTCGGCGATGACTTCGAGAGGCAGCTGCAAATCTGCCGCGTGAGCCGCCTGCGTGATCTGGTCCGGCTGGCGCGCTCCGGCGATCACTGCGGTCACGCCGGACTGGTGGAGCAGCCAGGCCAATGCCAGGGTCGCCATCGGCGCGTGAATCCCGGCGCTGAGGCGGTGAATCTCTTCAAGCGCCGCGAAAGTTTCAGCCTCGCAGCCGGCCTCGCCGTGACGGGTCTGGGGCCGCTCTTTGGAAAAGTGCCGGGTGCGGGCCCGCCCTTCCGGCACCTCGTCAGGCAAGGAGAATTTGCCGGTCAGGAGCCCCTGGGCCAGCGGGCTGTAACAAAGAATTCCGATCCCTGCGTCTATGCATTTCTGCTGGATGGCATATTCGATGGCGCGGCTGAGCAGACTGTAGGGCAACTGGTTCGTCTCGCACCGCCCTACGGCCAGCAGGTCAGACAGGTCTTGCAGGCCGAAATTGGAGACACCAATCGCGCGCACCTTGCCCTGTTGGCGCAGCGTATCCAGCGCTTCCATCGTCTCGGCCAGGGGCACGGTGCGGCTCGGCCAATGGATCTGATACAGGTCCACGTAGTCGGTCCCGAGCCGCTGCAAGGAGCGTTCGCAGTGTCGCCGTACCTCATCCTGTGAGAGATATGAGGGGCTTACTTTGGTCGCGATCACGGCTTCGTGTCGCCGGCCTGCCAGGGCCCGGCCGAGGAGCGACTCGGAGTAGCCGTCTCCGTAGGCCTCGGCCGTGTCGAAGAAATTCACGCCGGCGTCCAATGCCGCCTGGATTGTGGCGAGCGACTCGGCCTCGTCTTGCGGCCCCCAGGTCGAGTCGCCGACGATGGCCCAA
>DATKWP010000390.1:0-7457 GCA_035529535.1 Anaerolineae bacterium
TAGTTCCCGGCCGCCGCCACGACCGAACCACCCCGCATCAGGTACTGGTCCACGGCAAAGCGCTCCTGGTCGGTCATGTTCTTGGGCGCAATGACCACCAGCACGTCCACGTCCGCTTCCACCTGGCCGGTGCTCAGGTCCACCGGGCGCACTTCGTACTCCCGGCCCAGGGTCTCCTCCACCTGCTGCCAACTGGCGAGCGGCTGCTGCGTCTGCCCGAACATGTCTTGCGTCGGCTGCGCGGGAGGAGTCCACAGGCCCACCACCTGGAGGAAGCCGGAGGAAGCGCGCTTGAGCGCCGCTTCGACCGCCGTGCGGATCTCCGCCTCGCTCAGGTCACCCTGGGGGTAGATGACCTGGGCCTGGTCGCCGATCGTCAAGACCATGTGAAAGTAGTAACTCTCATTCGAGAAGAGCGAGGCGGCGAAAGGCTGCAGCCCATAGAGGTCGTACAGTTGCTGCCGGGTGACGGGGCTATCGGGCGCGTCGGGGTTGACGACCCGGTAGACGAACTTGCCGCCCGACTTGCCCGCGATGTCCCCGGCCACCTGCTCGATCGTCGCCGGGACCTCGGCCAGCCATTCCGGCAACGCGTCGGGGGTGAGGTACAAGGTCAACTCGGCCGGCGCGCTCAGGGCAGCCAGGACCGCGTCAATGCTCTGGAAGCCATAGACCACCTTCTTGATGGAACGGGTCAGGTCGTATTCCAGGTTGCGCAACCGCACGTCCACCCCATCCCGGCGCGGCACCACCTCGATCAGGTCGTCGAAGGTGAGCACCTCGGATTGATCGCCGTAGCGGATGAGGACGTCGAAATAGGAGTTGATGACCGACGCCTCGTAGCGGTCCGTGACCTGAAAGGGGGTCGGGCGGATGCCGTAGGTCTGGTTGGCCTCGGCCTCTTTCTCCGGGTCGGTGGCCGGGTCCACGATCTCCAACTGGACCTTGCCGCCGGAGGCGACCTGGTATTCCTGGAGCATGTCGCGGATGGTGGGGACCAGGGGGGCCAAGAGCGGGTGCGTTTTTTCGCTGAAATACCCGCGCACCAGGAGCGGCTCTTGCAGGTTGCCCAGCAGGTCGCGGGTGGCCCGCGACAGGCTGTACTCCCGCTGTTGGGTCAGGTCCACGCGCAGGTTGCGCAGCGGGTAGGCCCACACATTGACGAACACCAGGTTCAGCGCCAGCAGCACCGACGTGAGCGTGACGCCGCTGCGCTGTGGGCGGGTGCGCTCCCCCTGGCTCCAGCGCTTGCTGACGAGCGAGAGGACGTTGAGGGTGAGAAAGACGCCGGTGAGCGAAACGTAGTAGAGCAGGTCGCGCAGGTCCACCACGCCGCGCTGGATGCTTTCAAAGCGGCTGCCGACGCCGATGGCGCGCAGCACCTCCCCCAGCACGTTGCCGGCAAAGTCGGTCACCCCGGGCGAACCGACCAGGTAGAACAGGCCACACAGCAACACCGTGGCGATCAGCGCCACGATCTGGTTGTCGGTGCGCGAGGAGGCGAATAGCCCGATGGCGGCGTAGGCAGCCGCCAGCAGGAGCGCCGCCAGGTAGCCGCCCACCACCGGCCCCCAGTCCAGGTTGCCCAGCAGCCAGACGGTGATGGGCAGGAAGAGCGTCAGGGCCAGCGCGAGCGCGACCAGCGCCAGCACGGCCAGGAACTTGCCCACGACCAACTGAAGCGGCGAGACCGGCAAGGTGAGCAGGACCTCCATGGTCCCGGAGCGTTGCTCCTCGCTCCACTGGCGCATCGTCAGGGCCGCCACCAGAAAGATCATCAGCACCGGCATCCAGCGGAAGAGCGGCCGCACGTCGGCGACGCCGCGGGCGAAAAAGGTCTCTACCCAGAAAAAGGAGAACAGCGTGACGGCCAGGAAAGCGCCGACGAAGATCAGCGCCATCGGTGAGCCAAAGGTGCCTTTGAGTTCTTTGCGTGTGATCGAGAGTATCTGTTTCATCGTCCACCTCTCAAGCAGCCGTAGCGAGTTCGTTAAAGACCGTCTCCAGCGTGCGCACGTCTCGCCTCAACTCGCGCAGCGGCCAGTTCTGCTCCCGCGCCAACTGGTAGATGGCGGGGCAGAGGTCGCCGCCGGTGGCCTGGGATCGCCCCTGGACGTGATAGGCCGGGAAGCCTTCGGGGGTCTGGATGCGCTCGACGCCGCGCACGCCGGCCAACTTGCCGAGCGCCGCGTCCACACCCCTGGGTGCGTCCGCCAGGACCAGCACCGCGTCGGCGGTGGCGGCCAGTTCCGAGAGCCGGGCGTCCGCCTTGACCAGCCCGTTGATGAGGATGATGACGCGGTCACACAGCGCCTCGACCTCGGACAGGATGTGGGTCGAGAACAGGACGGTGCTGTGCTCGGCCAGGCTGCGGATCAAGCGGCGGATCTCGACTACCTGCGTGGGGTCCAGCCCGATCGTTGGCTCGTCCAGGATGAGGAGTTGGGGACGATGGACGATGGCCTGGGCCAGCCCCACCCGCTGCCGGAACCCCTTGCTCAGTTGGCCAATCGGCCGGGTGAGGTGGTCTTGTAGCCCGCTCGCGTAGACGGCCTCGGAGATGCGGGCCACCTGTTCGCCCTCAGGGATCTGGCGCAGGTCGGCCATCATCTTGAGGTAGGCCTGCACCGAGAGTTCCGGGTACAAGGGGGCCGTCTCCGGCAGGTAGCCGATCTGCGCCTGCACCTGGCGGGTGTGCGTCGGTACGTCCAGGCCGTTCACGGTGACGGTGCCCTCATCGGGATGCAGGTAGCCGGTGAGGATCTTCATGATGGTCGTCTTGCCGGCGCCGTTCGGTCCGAGCAGGCCGACGATTTCACGGCCGGCGATGCTGAAACTGACCCCGCGCAGTGCCTCGACGGGGCCATAGGACTTGGTCAGGTCAGTGACGTCAATCATAGTTTCCCTTCCTCCCACCTTCCCGAAAGCTCCCGGGTGTACTCACCCGCGCTTTCGGGAAGGTTATTTTTTGCTCCGTTTGTGGTCGGTGACGTAGAAGCCGGAGCCTCTGAACACGATCAGTGGCGCGGAGAAGACGCGCCGGATCTGGGTGTGGCCGGCCGGACAGGTCTCCGGGGCCGGATCGTCCACACGTTGCTTGACTTCGAAGTGTGTGCCGCACACGTCGCACACGTACTCATATCTCACCATAGGAGGCTCCCACGTCACCAACAGGCTCAGGGCAAAGACAACAAACGGCTATTCTAGTACCTAGCATTAGAAACACGTTAGACAGACGTTTGAGTCTCTCACCTTCCCGAAAGTTCCCAACTTTCGGGAAGGTCATTTCTTAAGCATCCCAGATGACAACCTCCGGGAAGGTAGGCTCTAGCCAAAGTCCACGCACTGGCGCTCGTACAGGTCGCGGTAGAGGCCGCCCTGCGCCAGCAACTCCTCGTGACGGCCACGTTCGACGATGCGGCCATCCTGCACCACGCAGATAAAGTCGGCGTTGCGGATGGTGCTCAGCCGGTGGGCGATGACGATGGCGGTCCGCCTGGCCAACAGCCGCTCCAGCGCCTCTTGGATCAGCACCTCCGTCATCGTATCCACGCTGGAGGTGGCCTCGTCCATGATCAGGATGCGGGGATCGGCCAGCACGGCGCGGGCGATGCATAAGAGTTGGCGTTGCCCCAACGACAGGTTGACCCCTCCCTCCAGGATCTGCGTGCCGTAGCCATCGGGCAGGGCGGCGATAAAGTCGTGGGCGTTGGCCAGGCGGGCCGCCTCCTCTAAGGCGTGCTCGGACGCCTCCGGCCGCCCGAAGCGGACGTTGTCGGCGATCGTGCCGGAGAAGAGAAAGGGGTCCTGGGGCACCAGCCCCATCTGGCTGCGCAAGGAGTGCTGGGTCACCTGCCGCACGTCCAGCCCGTCAATCCGCACTGCCCCCTCCGTCACGTCGTAAAAGCGGGCGATCAGGTTGGCGATGGAGGTCTTGCCCGCCCCCGTCGGTCCCACCAGCGCCACCGTCTGGCCCGGCTCGGCCGCCAGGCTCACGTGGTGTAGCACCCGCTCGTCCCCCCGATAGGCGAAGGAGACGTCCTGCAATTCGACCCGCCCGGCGATGGGGGGCATCTCGACCGCCCCGGGCCGGTCCGCCACCTCTGCCTGGGTGTCCAAGAGTTGCAGCACGCACTCGCCGCCCGCCATGGCCGCCTGCATGGTGGTATAGAGTTGGCTCAGTTCCCGGATGGGCTGGAAGAAGCGGGTGACGTACGAGAGAAAGGCGACGATGACCCCCAGCGTGAGTTCGCTGCGGGCCACCGAGAGGCCGCCGAACCACAGGACGATGCCCGTGGCCACGATCCCCAGGAACTCGACGGAGGGCAGGAAGGCGAAGGAGAGGGACATGGCGGCGACGTGGGCCTCCCGGTTGGCACGGTTCACCTCGTCGAAGCGCTCGTGCGTCGTGTCCTCCTGGGCAAAGGCCTGGATCACACGCATACCGGAGATGTCCTCGGCCAGGTCGCCCACGACGGCGGCAATCCTGGAGCGCGTGTGGCGGAAGGCCACCTGGGCCCGCCGGGCAAACAGGATGGTCGCCAGTCCCATCAACGGGAGCACGCTGAGCGTGAGCAGCGCCAGGCGCGGGCTCATGGAGACCATGATGGCGACGATCCCCGCCAACACCAGCGTGTCGCCGATCAGGGTGACCAGGCCCTGCGACAAGAGATCGTTGATCACGTCCACGTCGTTGATGACGCGCGAGATGGTGACGCCGACGATGTGGGTGTCGTGGTAGCCCAGGTGGAGCGCTTGCAGGTGCCGGAACAGGCGGGCGCGCAGCGTGGCCAGCACCTGATGGCCCACCCAGGCGAGCAGGTACTGCTGCCCGGCCGTAGCCAGGTAGATGCCAACGAAGCTCCCTGCCATCAGCAGGGCGATGCGGCCCAGGCCCACCAGGTCCCCCTGGGCGATGTACTGGTCAATGGCCACCTTGACCAGGTAGGGGGCGGCCAGGCTGAGGGCCGAGGCCATCAGCATCAGTAGGCAGGCGACGAGCAGGCGAGGCCAGTGGGGGCGCAGAAATGCCAGCAGGCGGGCGGCGATGTGGGGGTCGAAGGCGCGCCCCTCTGCCGCCTCGCCAAAACTGCGCATCATTCTGCCAGGCCCGCTGCTGGCAGTGGTGGTGCCGACCGAAAAACTCATCCTTCCTCCCACCTTCCCGAAAGTTCACGGGTGTACTCACCCGCACTTTCGGGAAGGTCGTTTCACGCCTGCGGCTGCAACTGGCGATGATAGATCTCGACGTACAAACCCGAGGTACGCAGCAACTCCTCGTGCGTGCCGCGGGCGACGACGCGCCCCTTGTCCAGCACCAGGATCTGGTCCGCCTTGCGCACCGTACTCAAGCGCTGGGCGATGACGAAAGAAGTACGCCCGCGCATCAGCCGCTCCAGCGCCTGCTGAATCAGGTGCTCGGTCTCGGTGTCCACGCTGGAGGTCGCGTCGTCCAGGATGAGGATGCGTGGGTCTTTCAATAGCGCGCGGGCGATGGCGACGCGCTGCTTCTGCCCGCCGGAGAGGGTAGCGCCGCGCTCCCCCACGCGGGTGTCGTAGCCATGCGGCATGTCCAGGATGAAGCCGTGCGCCTGGGCCGCCCGTGCCGCCGCGACGATCTCCTCCTCGCTCGCGTCGGGGCGGCCGAAGGCGATGTTCTCCCGCACCGTGGCGGCAAACAGCATCGTCTCCTGCAAGACGATGCCGATCTGGTCCCGCAAGGAAGCCAGCGTCACCTGCCGGACGTCGCGCCCGTCAATCGCGATCTGCCCCTGCGTCGCGTCGTAGAAGCGCGGGAGCAGGTTGATGATGGTGGACTTGCCCGAGCCGGTGGTGCCCAGCAGGGCAATGATCTGTCCCGGCTGCGCTTCGAACGTGACGTCGTCGAGTGCCTTGTGGCGGCCAAAGTAGGCGAAGGAGACGCCATCGAAGCGCACGTGGCCGCGCACGGGCGGCAGCAGTGCGGCGTCGGGCGCTTCCTCCACTTCCGAGCGGGCGTCCAGGATCTCAAAGATGCGTTCGCCGGCCGCCATCGCCATGGCGAGCACCGGGATGATCTGGCCCATCATGCGCACGGGCTGTGCCAACTGGCCCAGGTAGGTAGAAAAGGCGACCAGTTCGCCCAGCGTCAGTTGGCCACTCACCACCAGTCGCCCGCCGTACCATACGATGAACACCATGCCGAAATTGGCGATGAGCATCATCAGCGGCGCGTTGGCCGCGTCCAGGCGGGCGGAGCGGGCGGAGAGGTCGAACCACCGGGCGTTCTCCCGGTCGAAGCGGGCGATTTCGGCTTCCTCCTGGGCAAAGGCCTTGACGATGCGCGCGCCGCGCAGATTCTGCTCCAGCCACGTGGTGAGCACCGCCAACTGGTTCTGGATGGCGGCCGAGAGCGGGCGGGAGCGGCGGCCAAACTCGAACGCGCGGTGGAGCAGGAATGGCATCGTCATCATGGCCAGGAGCGCCAGCCGGATATTCATCGTCCCCAGCATGATGGCGGTGCCGACTAGCATCAGGAGGCCGTCCACCTGCCGCATGGTGGCGCGCCCGGTCAGGAAGCGGATGCGCTCGACGTCCTGAACAGACCGGGAGAGCAGTTGGCCGGTCTCGGCCCGGTCGTGGTAGGAGAAGGAGAGGGCGGAGAGTTTCTGATGGATGGCGTTGCGCAGGTCATAGGCGACTCCCTGCGAGGCCATCTCAATCCACCGCCCGTGGAAAAAGGCCAGCACCCCCTTCAGCAGCGTCATCCCCAGCAGCGCCAGGACCGACCAGCCCAGGAGGCGGACGTCCTGTTGCCGGATGCCGCGATCCACGATCCGGCGGATCAGTTGCGGGACGAGCAGGGTGAGGACATCCATGACCAGCAGGGCCAGATAGGCGGCAGTCTCCGTGCGCCAATAGGGCCGCAGGTGACTGTAACATCGGAGCAGCGTGCGTATTGCGCCAGGCTTGTAGGTCAGGGTGATGGGTGTCGCTTCTTCCATTTCTATTTCCCGGACGCGGGAGGTACATGATACACCATTCTGGGGAAATCTCAAATTGGAGGTTGGAGGTTGGAGAATGGAGAATGGAGAATGGAGATTCAGACCAGCACGGCCAGACTTGCAGGGGTAGGCAGGTAGGGGTAGAATGATACCATTACGCTCGTGCTGACCGCCGAATCGTCAGAACGCCGAGGCAGACCGATCCCTGATCCCTGGTCACCAATCCCTGCTCTCTCAGGAGGCCTTATGACAGACTATCCCCATCGCATCGCTGCCCAATTGAACCTGCGGGCCGAACAGGCCGCGGCGACGATCGCACTGCTCGACGGAGGTAATACGCTCCCTTTCATCGCCCGCTACCGCAAGGAGGTGACGGAGGGCCTGGACGAAGAGCAACTGCGCCAACTGTGCGCGCTCCTCTCCAAATTGCGGGCGCTGGACGAGCGCCGCCAGACGGTGCTCCGTTCCATCGAG
>DATKWP010000391.1:0-3516 GCA_035529535.1 Anaerolineae bacterium
TCGTGCCCCTCGGCGATGATCTGGCGCATGCGGGCCTCGATCTCCTCCAGGTCTTCTGGCGAGAGCGGCCGGGGCAGATCGAAGTCGTAATAAAAGCCGCTTTCGATCGGCGGGCCGATGGCGATCTTGCCCGCCGGGAACTTTTCCAATACGGCCTGGGCCATCACGTGCGCAGCCGAGTGGCGCAGGCGATGCAAGAGTTCTTCTTCGTGTTTCTGGTCAGACATTGTGCTCCTCCTCGTTTCTGGTGCCCCGAGGGCTGCTCGCCCCCGAAGCACGTGCTTGGTTTCCTCGCAGGGTGATCGAACGATTCACACAGTACCACATCCTGGTAGTGCCAGTATCGTCGTCAGTCATTTCGATCACCTCCTTTCAGCCAGAAAAAGCAAAAACCCCCACGCCCTGGGGCGCGGGGGTTATCATCCCACGTGGTTCCACCCAAGTTTAACAGCGGATGGATAACGGATAAACGAATGTGCGCAGAACTGCCCAACCTTCTATCCGTTTATCCGTTCGCAATCCGTTGTCACACTTTGTGGCGATAACGGGCCATCCCGGAGTCCCATACTCTCGCACAGGTGCGATTTGAGAGACCCACTTCCGGGGGGTTTTCCCGCCCGTCCGGTCAAGGAGGCTCGCAGCCCGTGACCCCCTTTCTCTGAAACCAGCACTGGACGGTACTCGTCCCGGTCAACGCGTTGAACTGGTTCGATTACAACGATATTATAGCCGGTTTCAAGCGGTTGTCAACCGCGGTCGCGGCTCGGGCACATATAGTCCAATGCGATCCCTTGCCTTCTGACCATACCTGGCGTATAATCATTCACAAATCGCCAGGAAATGGAGTAGTAGGGAGGAATTTCGATGGACGTGCAGCCGGTGATACTCAATCTGCCCTACACCTTATATCGTCGCCTCAAGCGTCAGGCCGATCGGGCTAGCCGCACAGTAGAGGATGAGTTGATCGAAGTGGTAGCGACTGCTGTGTCCATAGGCGATGAGTTGCCTGCCGATCTCGACGAGGCGATCTCACCCCTGACTGTGTTAAACGACGGCGACCTGTGGCGAGCGGCTCGCAGCCACTTGCCAGCAGAGGCAGCAACTCAGATGGAAGGCTTGCACCTCAAGCGCCAGCGTGAAGGCCTGACCGAAGCCGAAGCCCAAACGTTAGTAGGGTTGGTGCGGCAGTACGAGCGAACAATGCTGGTTCGTGCTCAGGCCGCTGTGTTGCTCAAAGAACGCGGGTATGACGTTTCCAGCCTCGTTGGCGACATATGAGCCAGGCGTACATCCCCAAGGCTCTCCGTGAACGCGTAGCCACGCAGGCCCGGCAGCGCTGCGGTTATTGCCTGACCTCCGAGGCCATCGTCGGCACACCGATGGAGATTGACCACATCATTCCTCAATCATTGGGTGGGCAGACAGAAGAAGACAACTTGTGGCTGGCATGTTCCTTATGCAATGACCACAAAAGCGATCGAATTGCCGCGCTTGATCCACTCCGTGGCGAGATTGTGCGCTTGTTCGATCCGCGTCACCAGATGTGGAGCGAGCACTTTGCATGGGCGGAGAGCGGAGAGCGCATCCGTCGGGCGGGCCACCGTCGTAGCGTTGGACCTCAACCGCCCCTCGCTAGTCAGGGCACGGCGGGCTTGGACAGCAGTGGGTTGGCATCCGCCCAGGAATTGAGTGTCTGCCTGGTGTTAAGCCTGGTCGGTTCGGGAGGTTGCACGCCGTCCGATGGGATCACCTGCCCGCCGCCCAACCCAGGCTCTCCAGGCCGATCTCCAGCGCCGGGCGCCAGAGGGACGTGGAGCCCAGGAGCATGCGCAGATACGTGAGCACCGGGCCAGGCCGCAGCGCCCAGGCCCGGAAGGCCCGCCGTGCCCACCGCTCTAATTCCTCCGCCTGCAGGTCGGGGTAGTCCAGCACCGTCGAACGGTCCATGTCCACCTGCTCCCAGCGGGTGCCGGGACGGAACCAGCCCTGCTCCACCACCTCGAAGAAGAGAGGGGAGCCCGGATACGGCGCGGCGATGTGGAACAACACTAGGTCCAGCGGGAGACGCCGGGCAAAGCGAATCGTCTCCTGGATGGTCTGCTCTGTCTCGCCGGGCAGGCCGACGATAAAGTAGCCCCAGTTGCGGATGCCCGCCTCGTGCGACCAGCGCAGGGCCTGCTCCACCTGCTCCAGTGTAATCCCTTTCCGCACACGCCGCAGGATCTCTGCGCTGCCCGATTCGATCCCCCACGAGATCCACCGGCAGCCGGCACGGCCCATCAGGCGCAGCATCTCCGGGTCCACGAAATCCACCCGGCTGTTGCAGGTCCACTGCAGGCGCAACCCCCGCTCCAGGATCAATTCGCACAAGCCCACCACCTGCTCCCGGCTCACGGTGAACAGGTCGGCGTACATGTTGACGGAGCGCACCCCCAGCCCGGCCAGGAGCTCCAGTTCCGCCAGGATGTTCTCCGGCGAGCGGAAGCGCACCGAGTGGCCATAGGAGACGTGCTTGATGCAGAAGCGGCAGCCCCCCGGGCAGCCCCGGCTGGTGACGACGAAGGCGTAGGGGCTGCGCACCAGCGGGGCCCGATACTTTTCCAGGGGCAACAGATCGTGGCGTGGCAGCGGCAGGTCATCCAGGTCGTGGATGAAGGGACGGGCCGCATTGGCCACCACGTCGCTCCCGTTGCGCCACACCAGTCCTTTGATCCGGCTCAGATTGCAGGCCCCCGGCTCCACGTTCAGCCAGGCAGGTTGCCAGTCAGAATCGGCGTCGGTGAACAACTTGTGCAGCCGCTCCTCAAATTCCGGCGCCACCCCTGGCCACCACCCTTGGGATTGCGGATTGCGCCCGTGAGTACACCGCCCGTGAGTACACGGGGAGGCGGATTGCGGATCGGAGATTGGAGACTGGAGATTGAGGATTGAGGATTGCGGCTGTGCTCGTTCCAGGGTGTCAACCAGTTCCCGCAACGTGAGTTCCGGCTCTCCGTACAGGACATAGTCCAGGGTGGGGAAGGCACGCAGCGTCTCGCGGGGGATGGCAGTGACGTGGGTCCCAAAGGCAACCGTCGTCGCCCCCACGCTGCGGGCCAGAAAGGTGCCGTACATGTCGTTGCGCAGGGTCGGAGCCGTGACCTGCGTCACGTAGTAACGGGGACGTTTCTCCTCCAACAGCCGCTCGAAGGCAGCCCAGTCCATACGCCCGGGGATGGCATCCACCACCTCCACCCGCAGGTCCGGGAAGAGGGCGGCCATCTGGGCCAGGCTGACCTGGGGCCAGATCATCCCCTCGCGAGAGCGCCGCCCCACCCGGTGCTGGCTGCGAATCCAGATGCCGCCGTCAGGAGCCGGTGGGTTGACGAACAGAATATCCACTGCCTCTGCCGGCCGGGCATCCAGCCCAGCCCGCACCGCGCCATCCGCATCGGGAAACTGGGGGAGCGGAACCCGTTGCCGCATCCCCGCGCCACGGTTCAGGCCTCGCACGGCTGTCCCTCCAAATCATGGTTC
>DATKWP010000392.1:0-5311 GCA_035529535.1 Anaerolineae bacterium
ATGCTGGGCCGGCGCGGGGAGCGGCCGGAGAGCGGCGCGCACTATATCGAGGAAGTGGAGCAAGAGACGGAGCGGCTGGGGGTGGGTGTGGTGGCTTCGGTGATCGGGCGCTTCTGGAGCCTGGACCGGGAGGGGAACTGGGAGCGCATCGAGAAGACGTACCGGTGGTTGGTGGAGGGGCAAGGCCGGGCAGTGCCAGTACCATCCTGATTTTGAGGAGAGGTGACTGCTCAGGCTGCCCTGATTGGGACACGGACACGGATTTTCACGGATGCGACGGATGTACACGGATTCTCGGGCAATAGCCGTGTCAATCCGTACCATCTGTATAGAACAACCAAGGCCACTTCAATCCTCCCACACCCCACTCACCGCCGCCTCCACGCACTGCTCGACCGTCCCATAGCGCACGAGTAGCCCTGCGTGGGAGGGCAGGTACGTAGCCCCCTTGGCCGAGGGGGTGGCCACGGTGCGCAAGCCCAGTTCCTGCATCGGCGCGACGACCGCGCACATGTCGGCCACCACCCGCCCGCCGCTGGCCTCGACCGCCGCCACCAGCCCCTCCGCCTGGGCGTGCTCCCGCACCTCGCGCGCCGCCGTGATCCACAGCGCCGATTTCACCCGCCGCCCAGCCAGCAGCCGCACCACTTGCTCGATCTCGGGGAGGCTGGCGTGCGGGCAGCCGAACCAGGCCAGGTCAATCTCGCGGGCAGTGGAATTGAGGGCCGCATAGGCCGGTCGCAGGTCGTCCACGATCAGCGTCTCGTGGCCGGGGGCCAGGACGTCGGGCTGCTCCGCCTCGGGGGTGATGCCGGCCACGTGATAGAGCGCCACGGCGCCGCTGGCGGCCATGGCCGCGCCGAGCGCCTTCAGTGCATCACGCTGGCCTACGTCCAGGCCCAGAAAGTATGGCACCCGCTCGCGGGCCACCTTCCCCACCAGGTAGCCCAACGCCCCAAAGTCGGAGGGTGTGCGCACCGGGCAGCGCACGATCACCCGCAGCGTGGCGTGCCGATTCTCGTCCAGGTGCAGGCCGTAGGCGGCGGTGCGCCCGACGATGGCCGCCGCCAGCGCCCCCGGCCCCCCTTCACGGTTGGTGCGCGCGCCCAATATGGAGTTGGCGTAACTCACCGCCGAGGATTCGGCCCAGGCCACGTGCTCGCCCAGCCCGGGCAGGGTGCCCACCAGGTAGGGCGTGCACGTGCAAGTCGCCTGCACCCCCAGCCGCCGGTAGGCCTCGATCACTGCCAGTTGCCCCTGGGCGAACCCCTCCGAAAAACCCAGTGCCTGCCAGGCCTGCAGGTCTATGCCGGCCGGGTTGAGCGTCGTGGGGACGCGCACCCGCGCGTCCTGAGCGGCCCATTCGCGCAGGAATTCCAGCCCCGCCTGGCCCAGGTTGCGGTAACTGACCCCCGCCACCTGCACGGAACTGACCGGCACCAACCGCCGGGCGCCGTAGATTTGCCCCAGCGCGACGACGATTTCCATCGCCTTGCGCACGCCGGGTCCCAGGCCACCCGCCAGCCAGCGCTGCTCTTCAGCCGACAGTTCCAGTCCCACCCGGCCCCTCTGCCCGCTACGCCATTCTGCGCGCACACGCTTCGTGCAGGGACAGAATCGCCTTGATCAGGGTGCCCCGGTTACGCAGGTGCAAGCGGCGGCTCTCGTTGCTGACGGAAAAGTGGTAATGATCACCCAGCACGACGCGCACCTGGTCGCTGGCAAAGCCCAGTTCCTCCAGCAGATCCAGCATGGGCTTGACCCCCACCAGGCGATCCTTGTGGCCCAGGACGACGTGGAAATGGCGCCAGAGGTGCGGCTTGACCTGGCGGGGTATCTTGCCCATGGCGAAGAAGGTTTGTGCCAGCACCCCTTTGGGGGTGGTGTTGAATATGCGCGCGTGTTCGTCCTTCACCGCCCGGCTGGCCGCCCCGATGAGCAT
The DNA here is from genome assembly GCA_035529535.1 of Anaerolineae bacterium. GTDB lineage: Bacteria > Chloroflexota > Anaerolineae > B4-G1 > B4-G1 > DATKWP01. The sequence goes on from DATKWP010000392.1 coordinate 1,943, forward strand.
CTCGACGATGGACGGAGCCAGCCGGGTCTTGAGCCATCCCAAGGCGTCGGTGGTCGAACCGGCCCAGATACCCACGCCGAGCGCTTTGTAGAAACTCTTGCGCAGCCCATCGTTGACCAGGAGGGCGGGGGCGACCGCCAGCCGGCCGACTTCGTGGGGCCGCCAGCGCGCCTCGTCCAGGTAGAACAGGGCCGCCCCGCTCATCGAGTGGCCGACGAGCGTGATGATGCGCAGGCGGCTGGTGGCCCGCGGGCTGGAGCGCAGCCCCAACAACTCGAGCCAGCGCTCGATGGCGGCCATGTTCGCCGCCGGATCGCAGGCTTCCACCGGGGGCAACTCGTCAGCAAAAGGGGAGCCGCTGAAGCCGTTCACGTCGGCGGCCAGGGCGACCAGTTGGGGGTTGGCGGCACACACCAGGGCCGGGATCTGTTCCCAGATGGCCTGGCTGCCATCCCAGCCGTGCATGAACAGGACAAAGCCCCGCGCCCGGGCCATCGCTTCGGCGTGCCGGTCCCCCTCGCCCGCCGCCCCGGGCCAGAACACCCGCCACGCAAAATCCGCCAACCCCGTCTGGGCGCGGAAATCGGCGGCCCGTTGCGGCTCGATCAGCCCAGCCCGGCCCAGTTCGTTGAGCGTGTAACCGGTACTGACGATCCCCTCGGTCGCTTCCTGCCGGACCGCCCCGTGCCCGTTGACCCAGTCCCACTTGTTCACGGCAATTACGGCAACGCGCGGTAGGGAATGCCGCTCAGAAGCCCTTCGCGGCCTTCAAAAGCGTCCGAAACCGCCAGGCCCCCTGGGCCGATCTCGAAGCGACGAATCTCTTTGGCGTGGTTGGAGCCGCGCATCTTGAGCACCATGATGGCGCGCTGCATCGCGCTCTCGATCTCCACGTAGCGCAGCAGGACAATGGCGTCCACGATGAACGAGAGGCCTCCTTTATCGGCACGCCGGTACTCAGCCCGGCCCTCCTCACCCAGCAACATCGCCGTCACCCCCTCCCGGCGCAGGCCGTTGGCGACGGAGGCGTAGATGCGGCGCAGTTCCTGCGCGTCGCGGGTGAGACGATCGAAGTGGGTGACGCTGTCGAGCACCAGCCGCCGGATATTGGCGTCGAGGAGCAACTTGTTGAGCCAGCCATCGGGAGACTCCAGGCTGGCCAGGAACACCTCCGGCGAGGTGAACACCTGGTGCAACTTGCCACTGGCCTCCAATTCCTTCAGGTCCCACCCCAGTGCCTCGGCATCCCGGTAGAGGGAGTTGGGGAACTGCTCGAAGGAGATGAGCAGCCCTGGCTCACCACATTTCGTCGCGCCGTGGACGAGGAACTGGAGCGCCATCAAGGTCTTGCCGGTACCCGGTGCGCCGCGCACCAGCACCATCGAGCCCGGCAGGAACCCTCCGTCCAGCATGTCATCCAGGCCCTTGATCCCGGTGGTCACACGCTTGTCTGCCACGTCTCACCTCCGATCCCGCCCTAGTGGTTCTTGGTGAACGTGATGTAGCCCAGGCTCGCGCCGCAATACCCAGGCAGGTTCACGATGATCTCCTCCGAAATGGGAAGATGGTCGTCCCGGTAGGGATCGTGCAGTTGCACCCGAATCTCGATCGGCTTGGGCTTGCTGTCGAAGAATAGCTCCCACGCGGCCTTGTTGCCATAGATGGTGTTGAACCGCGCATCCGCGCCGGAGTTGACCACGGCGTCAACACCGGCCCCCCACACGTGCAACGGGAAACCGGCCAACGGATTCTCGTCCAGGTCCTGGACGTGGCCCGCCACCCCCGTCCAACTGCAACCGTACTGGGGCATGGTCAGGTTCAGTTCGTAGGTATAAGGCCACGGAGAGCGCGTGGCCCGGGGCGTGGGCGTGACCGTGGGAGGGAAGGTGGGAGTGGGCGGGAAGGTGGGGGTGACCGACGGCGTCAACTTGGGAGTGGGTGTGTCGGTAGCAGGCGACATAGTCGGGCTGGCGGTCGGCGTCCAGGTGGGGATGTCGGTGGGACCACTGGGGGTCGGGGTCTCCGTGGGCAACATGGCGACGGCGACGAGCGTGGAGGGAGGGAAGGGGTTGTAGACGTTGAGCCCGATGGAGGCATAAAAGCCTACCAGGCACACCGTGGCTACGAGCACCAGGATCGTCAGCACGTTGGCCAGCGCGCCTTTTCTGTCGTTTCCCATCGCTTGATCTCCTTGACCCGCCCTGCGTCAGGGTGCCGTTTCGACGAACCGCTCAACAGAGGCCTGCGCCCATAGCCACTCGACCCACTCTTGCACTGCCCGATCCTGCATCAGGCGCAGGTTCTCCGGGCTGACAGGGCCAGCCGGGTCGCGCTCGACGACCTGCACGACGTGGTAACCCAGTGCGCTACTCACCACGCCACTGAATTGGCCAGGCTGCAAGGCAAAGGCTGCCTCCTCGACCTCGGGCGCCATCAAGATGCCCCGCGGGAAGAAGCCCAGGTCCCCGCCGCTTTCGCGGGTGCTGGTATCCTGGGAATAGGACTGAGCCAGCGCGGCAAAGTCCGCACCGCCTTGCAGTTGGGCCAGGATACGCTCGGCCTCGGTAGGGTTGTCTACCAGGATGTGCCGGGCGTGGACGTGTTCGGCGGTCGTCGGCACCCTATCCACGACGCGCTGCGCCATGGCCATGCCGATCAGTTGCGCGCGCACTTCTTTCCAGGCGTCTTCGTACGTTTCACCCCACTCTGCCAGTTTCGCCCGATAGGCTTCGTCGCCTCCGTTCTCCTCAACCATCACCTGCACGTAGGCGTCCACGTCGGCATCGGAGACGACGACCCCTTCCGCAGCCGCTGTTTGCTCAGTGAGCACCTGCTCGATCATCACGTTGAGGACCCAGGCGCGCGCCCGAGCCAGGTTCTCCTGCCCCTCGGCACTGTTGGGGTCAATGCCGCGGGACGACAACGAAGCCGCGCGCTCGTAATCGCTCAGGTAGACCGGCTGGCCGTTGACCAGCGCAGCCAGGGGAGGCTCTGGGGTAGGCGAGGACGAAACGACGACTGCTTCAGTGGGTCCAGCGGGGACCAGGGCTGTGGCAGTGGGCATTGGTGCGGCGGCGGGTGTATAGGTGACCCACATCGGCGCACACGCGGTGGAGGTGAGCAACAACGCCAGCGCGGCAAGTCTCCCTACTGCTTTCCAATCCATAGTGAACTCCGTTTCGATGATATGTTCCACCCTGGCGAAGGTAGCGGATAGCAAACCTTGGCAAGGGTTTTCGTTGCAGTTGGGGCTATTATACCCATAGCGCAGATTTTATGCAACTTGCCGCACCGCCGTGAAACAGGCGGTGCTGGAGCGCTTTCCAGAGTGGGCCGCACCGCCGTGGAACAGGCGGTGCTGGAGCGCTT
>DATKWP010000393.1:0-2798 GCA_035529535.1 Anaerolineae bacterium
GCCGTCACCGGCTTCCTCGGCGAGGTCCTGGACGCGGTGCAGGCCGTCAAGATTGCCGATGCCGAGACGGACGTGATCGCTCACTTCCACACGCTCAACGAGGCGCGCCGCAAGGCCGACCTGAAAAACAGCCTGTTTCTCCAACTGCTCCAAGGGGTGTGGGCCAACATCGGCGACCTGGGATTTGCCATCGTGCTCCTGTTGGCCGCCCGGGCCGTACAGACGGGTACGTTCACGGTCGGCGACTTTGTCCTCTTCACCAGTTACGTCTGGCTGGTGATGGACGGCCCAGAGGTGATCGGCGGGTTCGTCGCCGACTATCGGAATCAGGCGGTGTCTATTGACCGCATGCTCGAACTACAACCCGACGCCCCACCCGAGACGCTGGTGGCGCTCGATGCGGTCCATCTACCGCACGAGCGGCAGGAGATGGTAGACGTTGCCAGGCGTAGCGGCGATCGCCTGGAGGCGTTGGAGGCACGTGGCCTGACCTACCGTTACCCCGACTCGGACAAGGGAATCGTGGACGTGGATCTGCACCTGGAGCGTGGCTCCTTCACCGTCGTCACCGGGCGAATCGGCGCGGGCAAGACGACGCTGCTGCGGGTGTTGCTGGGCCTCCTGCCCAGGGATGCGGGTGAGGTGTGGTGGAACGGCCGCCCTGTGGATGACCCGGCGACTTTTTTCCAGCCGCCGCGCAGCGCCTATATGCCCCAGGTGCCGCTGCTGTTCAGCGAGTCGCTGCGCGACAACATCCTGATGGGCCTGCCGGACGAAGCGGGTGATCCAATGGTGGCGAGATTCCTCGCTACGCTCGGAATGACAGGGCAGCCACCGGGGTCCACCCGGAGCGGGAACTTGCAGGCGGCGATCCGGGCAGCGGTGCTGGAGCAGGACGTGGAGGAGTTGGAAGATGGCCTGGATACGGTCGTCGGCCCCAAGGGGCTCAGGCTTTCGGGCGGGCAGGTGCAGCGCACGGCGGCGGCGCGCATGTTCGTCCGCCAGCCGGAGTTGCTGGTGTTTGACGATCTGTCCAGCGCGCTCGACGTGGAGACGGAGCAGACGTTGTGGGAGCGGCTGTTCGCCAGCAGGGGCAGCTCGCGAGTCGCTCCTACGTGCCTGGTGGTCTCCCACCGCCGGGCTGCGTTGCGCCGCGCCGAGCGCATCATCGTCCTCAAGGATGGCCGGGTAGAGGCGGAGGGGACGCTGGACGGGCTGCTGGAGAGGTGTGAGGAGATACAGCGGCTGTGGGCCGGCGACCTGGGTGCGTCGTAGTCCTGTGTTGAGGGGGCAGACCTTAAAGGTGGCGATAGGAATCGCTCGGGAAAACCTTCAGGGTCTTGGCGAAATCTCGCGAAAAACACGAAGGCGGCCGCGCCCCATAAGCTAACGTCCCATCAACTCCATCAGGAGTTCGTCTCGATCAAGCCCCAGGTGCTGGGCTACGTCCTTGAGAATAGCGTTCAACGTACCGATGCGCAGCGGCGAATGGCGAGGAATCGTCACGTGATGTTCGCCGCCTTGTTCAGTCGTGAGCCTCATGTGACTACCGGTCTGCCTGGTAACTTCATAACCGTACCGCCTCAGTAGTCTGGCCAGTTCCTCCCCGCCCCAATCCCGCGGCAGCCTCATACCGGCACGACCTCATCCTGAACTACGTGTAGCCGCACCATAGCCGGCCGCTCATCTTCCTCGAAGTGACATCGTACGGCGTCTTGTACGGCCAGTACCAGCTCGTCCCAGGTGTCGGCCTCGGTGAATATGGAGTGTCCCAACGCCTGGGCTGTGTACCCACCTTCGGAATCCGGCTCTACAAGAAAGATGATCTCATTCATCGTGCTCCTCTCACCACGTTTGTTTCTTCGGGGATGCCCGACACCCGGCATCATTATGCCGCGAAGCGGAGCAGATGTCAAGGCAGATGGCGGACAATCAAAGGCCCCCGCCAGGTCTGGCGGGGGCTTTCATCACGACGATGTGGCAAAGAGCGCATGGCCTACGGAGGAGCCGTGCGCTCGGCCATCGCGGCCGGGGGAGCCTAGTAGCGCCTGCGGCGCTCGCCTCCCCCCTCCGCCCGGTTGTCCCGCTGCGGGCGCGCCTCTGCTACGCTGATCGCACGCCCATCCACTTGCTTGCTGTCGAGCTCGCTAATGGCTCGCTGGGCAGCGTCATTCTCCGCCATCTCAACGAAAGCGAAGCCCTTGGAGCGGCCCGTCAATCTGTCGGTGATGAGGTTGACCGAGACGACCTCTCCAATCGCGCCGAAGAGCTCGGATAGCGTGGCCTCAGTTGTCTCGTAACCCAGGTTACCGCAGTATAACTTTTTTCCCATTTCTCTCTCCTCTTACTGATGCAGTGTGTTGCTGCACGTGGCTAAAGCGCTCGCACCTGGATAGCCTGCAGTCCCTTAGGGCCCTGCTCGACGGAGAATTCGACCCGCTGCTCTTCGCGCAACGTGCGGAAGCCTTCTCCCTCAATGGCTGTGTAGTGGACGAAGACGTCCCCTCCGGCCTCGCGAGCGATGAAGCCGTATCCCTTGCCGTCGTTGAACCACTTGACGGTTCCGATTTCTTTCACTGACATTTCTGTACTCCTTAGATTTGTGAAACTAGACGATCTGCGGGCGAAGCGGCGCGACCGAAAAACACAAAAACCGCCCAAGCCTCCGCAAGCCTGGACAGTCTTTCCGTACAGTCAAAGCCTACTTCGTCCTACGACAAGACGTATTGTACCACCTTTGCCCAGAAAGTCAAACCGGCAGCCAGCCCACCCTCCCGCAGGTCAGGAATGGGCCGGGC
>DATKWP010000394.1:0-3077 GCA_035529535.1 Anaerolineae bacterium
CGGCATTGGTTCGCCGATCCCCAGGTGTGGACAATGGCGGCGCAGCGTCGCAAACAGTTTTACGCGGACAACCACTCCATTGCCTCCTTCCTCCTTTCTCTCCCTTCCCTCCCTTCTCTCCCTTCCATCCCTTCCCTCCCCTTCCTCAACACTCCCCCTCCATCACGTACTGCGTGACCTCACTCACGCTCAGTTGCTCGATACCCAGTCTGTCCAGCGTGCGCCCGCGCCGCCAGTAGTCGGTGCGGTGGATGATGCAGGCCAGGCGGATGATGCTGTCTATGCCGCGCACGGAGACGCCGTAGCGCTGTCCGAACGCGGCGATGGGCACCAGGCTCATGGGCACGTCCTCGGTGATGTAGCGGTGGCTGAGCGTGGGCGGGGCGGGGATGCCGTAGTAGCCGGGCTGGTTGTGGATCGCCTCGTGCAGGTCAGCGCCGGTGGCGTCGTAGGCCATCCGCAGCCACTCGAGGGCGGTGCGGCCGCGGATGCCTAACGCGGCGGCGACGGTCACCCGTTCCCGGTCGAGCACCTCCAGGACACGGGCTACGGAGGGGGTCACGCCGTCAATGTAAAACTGGAACTCGCCGCGGGTGGATTCGATGCGCCCGGAGTTGAGAAGCGTGAGGGCGGGGTGGAAGATGGCGCCCATGTTGTTCAGCCCGGTGTGCAGGACGCTGGTGCCATCTATGAACTGGGGGTAGGCCGGAGCCACGGCCTCCAGCGCCCGTGCGGTGCGCGTGGCCGGCAGCGCGGCCAGGGGCACGGTCTGTTTGATGCGGAAGATGCGCGCCTCGGCCGGGCCGTCGGAGCGGCTGGCGTAGATCAGCGTCTCGGTCTCGGCGACGGTGACGTCGGCCGTACAGCCCTGGTCACGCAACGTCTTGGCGAATTCCAGCGCCCCTCCCGTCCGCCCGGGGTTCAGCACGATGACTTGTCCATCGCGCAGGTGCGGGGCGGCGGCTGCGGCAATGTCGGTGTGGGCGGTGGAGGGGACGACGACCATGATGACTCCGACCCGCTCCAGCGCCTCACCGATGTCGGACGTGACCAGCGCCAGCCGGCCAAAGCCCCGCGGCCCACCCTCGTAACTTTCCAGTTCGATGCCGCCGCGCGTCTTGATGACGGCGACGTTGTCCGAGGTGCGGTTGTACAGCACGACGGGAAAGCCCAGCAGCGCCAGGTGAGCGGCCATGGCCTTGCCACCGTGGCCGGCGCCGATGACGGTGTAGTGTGTCTTATCGCTCATTCAAACCCTCCATTGGTCCTCCTACTCGTTCTTGCTCCGAAAGTGTGCGTCCGGTGGCCGGGTCCACCGCCACGCAGGCGCCGCGCGGGTCTATGCGGGTGACGATCTGCCCGCGGGCGAAGGGGTTATTGCGCAGGTGGGGGGCATCCAGCACTCCCGTCGTCACGGCCCGCGCCAGCGTGGCCGGATCGGTGAATGGGTCGGCCACGTCTGGGCCGGCCAGTTCACGGATGGCCTGTAGGGTGACCTGGGCCTCGCGCACCAGTTCCTCCTTGCGCTCCTGGACAGCAGGGTCGGCGGTCATGTCGGGCTGGCCGTGGAGCGCATTCTCGACCGCCCGGCGGGCCAGCTTGCAGGCTTCGATCACGTCGTCAGCCGTGGCGGCGTGGTGGGCCTCGGTGTGGCCGACGACGTGGAGGACGTGGGGGCGCAGGGCCATCTGCAAGTAGACGCTGGCGGCCAGGTGGGCGCGGGCAGCGTCGGGGTCGAGGGGGTAACTGAGGAGGCCGGTGCGGGTCTGGCGCCAGATTTGGAATGCGGAATGTGGAATGCGGAATGCGGAATCCGCAATCCGCAATCCGCAATCCGCAATCCGTGAGATGAGGTCGAGGATGGCGAGCATTTTGGCCAGGTCCATCCGATCCGAAAGGCCGGGGGGGCTGTTGAACATCAGTTGGGCGATATAGTCGCGCACGCCGAAGGCGCGGGCGTTGTAGGCGGACAGGTAGGCCGAGACGACGAAGATGACGTCGGGGGCGTCGCGCATGCCCCAGTGGTGCGGTTCGTTCAGTTCCACCGGGATGCCCCGCTCGCCGTACCAGGCCATCACCTGCTGGTGCTCACGGATCGAGTCCTGCAGGCCCCAGGGGCCGCGGCCGTCCATCTGGTTGAACCAGAAGATGGGGATGGCGCACCAGGCGATGTGGATGGTCTCGACGTACATCTCGGCCAGGCGGATAAAGTCGTCGGTGCCGGAGTAGGAGCGCAGGAGAGGAAAGTTGCCGCACCGGCTGGCAGCATAGAGCGCGCGGTAGTCGTCGGGGGTGCGCACCGGCACGCCGCCTGCCCCCCGGCGGCGGGGGTCCTGGCGTTCGGGATGGAAGAAGTTGGCCTGGGCGTCCTGGTCAATGCCTAGCGACACGACGTCGAGGGCCTGGGCCTCGGCGATGCGGGCGATGCCCTCGCGGGTGGCCTCGACGGTGGGCAGGCCAAAGTGGTGGCGAACGATGGGGAAGGGGGCCTTCCAGGTGATGCGCTCGACGGTGGTCTGGGGGACGTCGGCCTCCGTCGGTGCGGCCAGCGACTGGCCTTTCAGGTAGGCCAGCACCGTTTCGGCCGGTTCGCCCCCCTCGAAGACGCGCTCGAAGAAGCCCAGGGCGCGGGCGCGCTCGGCGACGGGGGGAGTGCCGCCGAAGGCGAAGCGCACGCCGGCAGCGTGCAGGTCGTCGGCGGCCTCGGCGAACTGGCCCAGGAGGCGCTCGCCGGTCTCGGGGGTGAGGCGGTAGGAGACGCCCACCAGGTCCGCCTTCTCGCGGCGGGCGGCCTCGAGCACCTGCTCGACCGGGACGGCCGGGCCGAGGAAGACGGTGCGCCAGCCGGCGGCCTCGGCCAGGCGCAGGAAATTCAGCACGCCGGCCACGTGGACACACTCGCCCAACGCGGCCGCAACGACCGTTTTCATCGTCCACCCTCCTTTCTCTCGCTCGGGTACAAGTATACAGGTGGGGGGCTTGTGTGTCAACTATGGCTCCAACTCATCCGCGGCTGCCGGGTCGCCGGTGCAGAAGGAACGAAGCCTCGGTGGGTCGGGTCTTGACTGTGCTATGCT
>DATKWP010000395.1:0-4815 GCA_035529535.1 Anaerolineae bacterium
ACGCCGAGGGTGAAGGCAGCGCCCACGGCGATGACGGCCGGCCCTTTGCGCCCCAGGAACGCCAGGTAGGAGATGAAGAAGACCAGGGTGGCGAAGGCACACGGGTTGATGCCATCCACCAGGCCGGCCAGGACGACGGTGAGGGCACCCAGAGACTTGAAGCGCTCGACAATGCTCTGCTCGGCTTCCTGGGGGGCGAAAGCGGCCCACGCCTTCTCTGCGCCGGTGGGGGCATATTTCTCGGCCAGGGCCAGCACGGCCTCGGCCGTAACGTCGGTGCCGATCAGGTAGTCCTGGCCAACGAAGAGGGCGGGAGTGACGAGTCGCCGCTGTTCCGGGACGCCGAGGCGAGCGCCCAGCCACTCGAGCAATGCGGCGTCTTCTCGCAGGTCGTACTCTTCGACCAGAAACTGGGGGTATTTGCTGCGCACGTAGCGGATGTCGTATTCGGCGCGGCTGCACTCCTGGCAACCCACCTGGTAAAAGTAGGCCACCCACATCGGCGCAGGCCCTTCACAGGCCACGGTTTGCTCCGTGGTGCAGGTGCCGATCTCGACTCCCGGGTCCAGGCCGAGGCCGGGTTCGCCTAAGCCGGGCTCGCCCGGGCCGGTCACGGCGACGGCGTCGAGGCCGGGGATGGCAGGCCAGGAGGTGCCGCCGGCCCCCAGGCAGGTATCGAGCAGGCAGGGCAGTTGCTGGCGGATTTCGTCTTCGCCGACCAGTACCTTGCCATCTATGATCAGGGTAGGCAGGGCGCGCTTTTCCGGGGGCACCTGGAACATTTCCTCGGCGCGGATCAGGATTTCATAGTTGGCCGGGTCGGAGACTTCGAGCGTCTTGATCTGCAGTTGATCGCCGTATTGGTCCTGCAGGGGTTTGAGGACCTCGTTGGTGATGGCGGTGCAGTGGATGCAGTCCTGGGAGGAAAAGTAGACGATGCGGACGATGGGTCCGCCTTCGGCGCGGGCGGTGCCCAGTGCCCAGGGGAGGGCCGCTATCAGGAATAGCAGGACGATGCAAAGACGGTCTCGCAACTGCAAGTGAGTGCTCATGTTCTGGTGATTCCTTGACACAGCGTGCCATGCACGGGGCGGTATTATGCCACAATTCGGCAGGTTGGCAACCCGGCGAGCGGGCGGCGGATCTGGCGATCCGCAGCCATCAGATGAACACAGGCGGGTTAGCGGAGCATGCCGCGGATGATGACGTCTACGGCGTCGGCCTCGTCCAGGCCGCGGGCCATGAGCGTCTCCAGTTCCTGCCGGTTGACGCTGCCGATGGCCGCCTCGTGGGTCACCCGCGCGCGGTCGTCCCGCACGACGACGACCGGCACGTTGCGGGCAACCGCTCCTCCGCGCACGATCTCGGTGCAGTCCATGTGGCCGACCGCACCGGGGGCGTTGCCTTCGGCGGTGGTGTAGATTTCGCTGAGCGCCCGATCGCGCACGGCGGCGCGCGTTTTGGTCAGGCCGCGCGCGCCCTCACCGTTCAGGCGCACGACTTCGTTGACCTTGATGCGGTCGTCGGCCGAGCCGTAGGCCTTGGCGACCAACTCGACCGTACCCTGGCTGGCCACGTCCACTTCGAACTGGATCTCCAGCCGCCCCACCCGCCCGTGGACCAGGCTGAACTCGGATTCGAGCCAGCCCCCCTCGTCCACCTGGGCGTGCGTGGTGGGCAGCACTTGAATGCCGCCCAGGGGGCCGTGGTAGTGGCCTTCGCTGTAGCGCATGGTGGCCCCCGGCCCGACGTGAATGCGGGCATCCATGACGTGCTGGAGGTTCACGGCGTTCGGAAAGGTGCAGTGGACCAGGAAGCCGACCTCTGCCCCAGTGCCGATCTCGAACTCGGAGATGATGTGCTGGAGGCCCTCAGCGGGGAGCATGCCGAAGCACAGATGGACGGGGTAGTCTACGCGGGTGCCCGGGGCGACGAGGATGCGGGCGTGGACGCCGTGCTCGAGCTCCTCGGCCTCGATGCGGACCCCCTCGACCAGGTTGACCGCCAGGACGTGGTTGCCGCTGATGATGGCACTGGCGACCCGCGGCGTCTGCAAGGCGTCGGGCTTGCCGCCGGCCTGCTCGTAGGCCTTCAGGATGGCCTCGAATTCGCGGGCCCAGGCCGGGTCGCGCTGCTCCAGGATAGAAGAAGGGACACGGGAGGGGGAGTGGTCAGTCAACGCATACCCCCTCAGAGACGACGCGCTGGTAGGTGCCGCCCGCCTCTGTGCCCCAAGGCTGGCTGCCGAGCAAGTCGCCGTGGGGCCGGCAGCGTTGAGCAAAGTATTCGCGCACTTTAGCTGGAGTGCCGGTACTGACGACGGTGCCCGCGCACATCAACGAGGCGACGTCGGCGACCTCGGCCATCTCGTCGCGGTGGGTGATGAGGAGCACGGAGGTGCCTTCGCCCGCCATGCGGCGGATCAGCGCGGCGACGTCGGCGATGCACAGGACGTCCACCCCCGAGTCGGGTTCGTCCAGAATGGCCAGGCGGGGCTGCATGCAGTAGACGGCAGCCAATTCGATGCGCTTGCGTTCCCCGCCGGAGAGGGCGCTGTTGACGGTACGGCCCAGGTAGACGGCCGGGGAGAGGGCCACGGCAGCCAGGGCCTCTTCGATGCGCTGGCGCGACGGGCTCTTCATCCCCAGGGCCAGGTAATCGGCCGTCGGCAGGCCCTCGAAGCGGGCCGGTTGCTGCCAGGCCAGGGTCAGCCCCAGGCGAGCGCGCTCGGTGACGGAGAGGCCGGTGATGTCCTGGCCGTCGAAGATGATGCGGCCTTGCTCGGGCTGGTACCCGCTGGCTCCCATGAGGGTGAGAGCCAGGCTGGTCTTGCCTGAGCCATTGAGGCCCAGGAGGGTATGCACGTGCCCGCGCCGGACGGTCAGGTTGACGGCGCGCAGCACTTCGGCTCCAGGCCGCTGGAGATACACGTTCTCCACCTTCAACAAAACGTCGTGATCCATTTCACCTCCAGGCCGAGTATACCACAGAGTGGGAGGGATTGCCACGCGCGCCGATTTGTGTTACACTCATGGGTATACCCTCCCGCAGGTTACGAACCTGCGGGAGGAGGTGTTAACCAAACTGTAATGACATTGCAACCTGTATCAGATTCTTTTCTGGTATCCTTCTGGCAGGAGGAGCGATAGCCATGGGTGAGATTGGCGCTGGGGTGGCAAAAAGCACAACGGCGTCCGCCCTGCTGGAGAGCATGCGGGCGGTGCAGCAGGCGCTCAGGCGACCACACGGCCTTTCCCCTGAGCAGATGATCGCGCGGATCGAGGAGTGGCAGCACCTGGTGACGGAACTGGCCACCGGGGCGGCCCAGGGGACGGAACTGGCGACGCTGTACGAGATGATCGGCGTGCTGAATTCCTCGCTGGACCTGGGGGAGACGCTGAGCCTGGTCATGGATTCGTTGATCCACCTGACAGAGGCCGGGCGAGGTTGCCTGATGCTGCTGGACGAGACAGGGAGCCTGGAGATTCGGGCGGCGCAGAACTTTGACCGGGAGTGCGTGGATGCTTCGGACCTGGAGTTGAGTCACACGGTGGTGCGCGGCGCGGTGGAGGGAGGGCAGCCGGTGCTGACGACCAACGCGCAACTGGATCCGCGCTTTTCTGACCAGGAGAGCGTGGTCGGCTATCACCTGCGCTCAATCGTGTGCGTACCTCTGCAAAGCCGGGGGCGGGTGATCGGCGCCCTGTACCTGGACAATCCAATGCGGGATGAGGTGTTCTCGCAGGCGGACCTGCCCATATTGGCGGCGTTCGCCAGCCAGGCGTCCATCGCCATCGAAAACGCCCGGCTGTACACGATGACCGACCAGGCGCTGGCGGCCAGGGTGGAAGAACTGACGACGATGCAGCAGGTTGACCGGGAGTTGAACGCTAGCCTGGACGTGGAGCGGGTGCTGGAACTGACGCTGGCGTGGGCCATGCGGGCGCTGGGGGCCGATAGCGGCAGGCTGAGCCTGCTGGACGAGGAAGGGCAGGTGGGCACAGTTTCGAGCGCCGGCGGCGAGGAGGTGACGGAGCCGGAGGCAGAGATGGTGCAGCAGGCCATGGCCAGCCGGGAGCCGCTGTTGGCCGAGCGCGGCACGTGGCTGCTCGTGCCGCTCCGCTACGAGGAGCGGGCGTTGGGACTGATGGTGCTGCGAAATAAGCAAGGGGTGCCGCTCCAATCCGACCACGTCCAGTTCGCCGGGCAGTTGGCGGACCACGCGGCGATCGCCATCGAGAACGCCCGGCTGTACGAGCAGGTGCGCCAGGCCAACCGGGCCAAGTCGGAGTTCGTGTCCATCGTGTCCCACGAGTTGCGCACGCCGATGACATCTATCCGGGGCTACGCCGATATGCTGGAGAAGGGCATGGTGGGGACGCTATCGGCGCAGCAGGTGGAGTTTGTGCGGACGATCACCCGGAACGCCGAGCGGATGCAGGTGCTGGTGTCGGACTTGCAGGACGTGTCGCGGATCGAGACCGGCCAGTTGCAACTAAAGTTGGGGGCCACGACGCTGGCGGAGGCGCTGGACAGCGCGCTGCAGGCCACCCAGCCGCAGATTGAGGCCCGCTCACAGCAGTTGGCGCTGGAGGTGCCGGAGGATTTACCAGCAGTCCACGCCGACCGGGCCAGGTTGACGCAGGTCCTGACCAACCTGCTCAGCAACGCCTACAAGTATACGCGGGAGGGGGGACAGATCCGCGTGCGGGCGTGGCTGGAGGACGGGTACGTGCACTGTGCAGTGGCCGATACGGGGGTCGGAATGTCGCCGGAGGACCAGGCCCGCTTGTTCACCAAGTTTTTCCGTTCGGA
>DATKWP010000396.1:0-2249 GCA_035529535.1 Anaerolineae bacterium
ACACGGTCGCCGGCAGCACCCGCTCGCTGGAAGGGTCGGGGGTCATGTTCCTCGCCAGTTGGGTCGCGACGTTTCTGCCCTTGGTGCTGCTGGCCCCAGGCGCTTTGAGCCCGGCGGCCGCCGCCGGAGCCGCAGCCACCACCGCGCTCGCCGCCACTATCATCGAGGCCATCTCACCGTGGGGGATTGACAACCTGACCGTGCCCGCCATCTCAGCGTTGGTCCTGGCGCTCCTCTTGCCCTAAACGTAGATGCGTGTTTCGTGTTCCGTCTTCACGAAACACGGAACACGAAACACGCATTACGAATTACGCATTATTCCTCGATCACGAACTGAGCGATGCCTTGCAGCCTCGTTTCGATGAAGACGCGGATCTCGTACGTCCCGGGTACCCAGCCACCCGGCGGCTTGCAGAAGTAGGAGGTCCGCCCACGCTCGCCCCATTCTCGTCCCTCAGCCAACCCCCACAGCCACGTGTCCGAGCAGTAATCAATCAACTGCCCGTCCTTGTACCAGGCGAAGGTCGTCATGGTGCCGTTGCGCATCCCTTCGTAGGTAAAGAACAGGTACATCCGGTGATCGCCGGACGGGAACTCGACACCCGGATCCACCGGCTGGTCGCTGGCGTCCTGCTCGGTGGCCAGGGTGATGATGGCAATATGCGCATCCTCCCCGGCCGGCACAGCCGAGGGGAGCGGGCTCAGGGCCGACTCAGGCGGCAAAATGGCCGGGGTATTAGTGGGGATAAACGGCGGGGTCGCCGTGGGGCGGCGAGTGGGCGTAATTGTCGGGATCGGAGTGGGACGTGAGGTGGCCGTGGGCATGCTCGTCAACGTCACAGTCGGCAGCACAGAAGCGGGCACCACAGCCAACAGAGATGGAACCACGAGCAACAACAGGACGGCCACCACCAACGACGCCAGCGCTGCCAACGCCCAGCGCGTGGCTCGTGTGAGCGCATTGCGGCGCATAACGTAGAATGGTGCACGGCGCGCCGTGATCAGTCGAGTGATGGCTAACCCCACCAGGACGGCTGCAACGATCAACAGTGCGTAGGCGACCCAGCGTATCAGGCCTAGAGTGAGGGGAGTCAAGCCAACCTACCTTTTATCCTGTCATACTAATATCACTATACCACAAATCTCCGATTTCAACAACAGGCCATCTACAAGTGCTCCTTGATCGCGACGGCCACCGTACGGGGAATGCCCGGCACGGCGGCCAGTTGCTGGACGGTAGCCGCGCGGATGGCGTCCAGGGAGCCGAAGGCTTTGAGAAGCGCCTTGCGCCGCGCCGGCCCCACGCCAGGAATGCTATCCAGTTGCGACGCGACACCCATTCTTTGCCGGCGCGCACGATGGTGCGTGATCGCGAAGCGGTGCGCCTCGTCCCGCACGGCTTGCACGAGAAAAAGCCCCTGAGAGCGCGGAGGAAGCAATACGGGCTCGACTCGTCCCGGCAGGAAAATCTCCTCGCGTTGCTTGGCCAACCCGACCACCGGCACCCGCTCGAGCAGGTCGAATTCCTGCAGCACCTCGACCGCCACCCCCAACTGTCCGCGGCCGCCGTCCACGATGAGCAAGCCTGGCAACTTGGCCCACCCCTTGATATCCCCCTTCGTCCCTCCGCCGGGGGAAAGGTCCGAGGTGGCCATCTGCCAGCGCCGGAAGCGGCGCTGTAAGACCTCCTGCATGCTGGCATAGTCGTCCTGGCCCTGCACGCTGCGCACGATGAAATGCCGGTATTCGGACTTGCGCGGCACGCCCTGGACAAAGACGACCATGCTGCCGACGATCTCCGTGCCCTGCGTCGTGGAGATGTCGTAGCACTCGATGCGTGCCGGGGACTGGGAGAGGCCCAACGCCTGCTGGAGTTCCGCCAACGCCTGCTCGTGCTTGTGGGCGTCGGCCTGCCACTGGGCGCGCAAGGCCGATAGCGTCTCGGTAGCATTCTCGGCTGCCAGCGCCACCAGTTCCCGCTTCTGCCCGCGCTGGGGCACGTGCAACACCACCTTGGCTCCCCGTTTCTGCTTCAGCCACTGCTCGATGATCAGCGCTTCTTCGATCTGTTGCGGAAGCAGTACTTCCGGCGGGATGTAGGCGGCCTCCTCGTAAAACTGTTTGAGGAAGGCGGCGATCACCTCCTGCCTGTCCTCGTCCTGCGCTCCTTCCAGGACAAAGTACTCCCGCCCCAGGAGTTTGCCGCCCCGGATGAAAAAGACCTGCACGCAGGCATCCCCTTCCTCGCG
>DATKWP010000397.1:0-6740 GCA_035529535.1 Anaerolineae bacterium
ACGGAGATGGCCCACCACCTAGGTGTGGATGCGGCGACCGTCGTCCGTTTCGCTCAAGACCTCAACTACTCGGGCTTCCGGGAACTGATCAAGGAAGTTCAGCGCGTCGTCAAGGCGGAACTGACCGCCGCCTATAGCCCGGCCCTGAGCACAGCCCCGGACGACGTGGGGCTCTTCCGCAGCCTGCTGGAAAACGAGCGGCACAACCTGACGCTGGTCCAGGCCCAACTCACCGACGAGGCCAACACCATCCTCCCCGCCATCCTGGGCGCCAAGCGCATCTGGGTCATGGGGCAGGGTAGCACCGCCTATCTGGCCGGCCTGTGCGCCTCCGCGTTGAGGGAGATCGGCCGGCCGGCCGTGGCGATCGTGCCAGATCCTCTGGAGGCCGCCGAGAACCTCAAGATAGCCGGCGCCGAGGACCTGGTGTTCGGCTTCGCGCTCACTGGGATGGAACTCAACCTGGCCGATGCCGTTCGCTTTGCCCGCCAGCGCGGGGCCAAGACCATCGTGTTCACCGCCTCCGCAGTCGCGGGGGCCGCGTTGGCGGCCGAGACGACTATCATCTGCCCCGGCCCCACCCAGACCCACATCCCCTCCTTCACCGGCCTGGCGGCGATAATCGTGGCCATCGTCGCGGCCTTCACCGCCCGCTATCCCGATCAGGCAGCCGCGATGACGGCGGACTTTCAGGAGAGTTTTCGCGAGCTGCTGGCCCACCAGGCTCGCACCATTACAGAGACGAACGTTGACGAACTGTGGCGCCAGTTCTGATGCGCGCCAATACTGACGCGCGCCAGCACTGACGCGCGTCAGTACAGCGCCAATCAGGTGGGGTCCACCTCTGGTGGCGCCCATGCGCGCTGAGGCCCGTGCGTGAGGCCCACGCGCGGTTCCCGTGGCGCACCCGGTCGCTGTTTGCGAGTGCGGAGAGATAGACGTGACGTGGAGCATAAAGGCCCGGCCCCATCACTTCCGCCGGGCCTTTATCTCCGCGTGCGTATCGCTGATCGCTGATCGCTAATCATAGGTCGCCATTCGCCATTCGCATGAGGAGGGACAACCCATGTGGAAGGAGTTTAAAGAGTTCATCCTGCGTGGCAGCGTGCTGGACCTGGCCATCGGCATCATCATCGGCGCGGCCTTCGGTAAGATCGTGACCTCGTTCGTGAACGACATCCTGATGCCCCCGGTCGGGCTGCTCCTGGGCAAAGTGGATTTCGCCAACCTGTTCATCAACCTGTCCGGGCAACCCTACGCCACCCTGGCCGACGCCAAGGCCGCCGGTGCCGCTACCATCAACTACGGCCTGTTCACCAACGCGGTGCTGGACTTTATCATCGTCGCCTTCGTCATCTTCCTGATCGTCCGCCAGGTCAACCGCATGCGGCGCAAGCCAGCAGCAGTGTCGGCCGAGCCGACCACCAAAGAGTGCCCGTACTGCTTCTCCGTGATCCCCATCAAGGCCCTGCGCTGCCCGAATTGCACCTCTGACCTCAAGTCGGCGTGATTCCTCGCTTCGCTCGGAATGACAGGGTGGTCTCGGAATGACAGGATAGTCTCGGAATGACAGGATAGTCAATGTCCAAAGACCACGTCCTCGCCATTGACTATGGCACGCAATCGGTGCGCGCGCTGGTCTTCGACCTGCGCGGAAACCTGGTCCACAAGGTCCGCGTACCGGTCGAGCCTTATTACTCCGAAAGGCCCGGCTGGGCCGAACAACACCCGGCCTACTTCTGGGACAACTTGTGCGCCGCCTGCCAGAGACTCTGGCAGGAGAGCCCCATCCCCAGGGAAGCGGTGGCCGGCGTGGCCCTCACCACCCAGCGGGCCACCATGGTCAACGTGGACGAGCGGGGCGAACCCCTGCGCCCGGCCATCGTGTGGCTCGACCAGCGCCGCACCGAGGGACTGCCGCCGGTGCGCGGACTGTGGGGGTTGGCCTTCCGCCTGGGGGGTATGACAGAGACGGCCGCCTACCTCCAGGCGGAGGCCGAAGCCAACTGGATCCATACCTCTCAGCCAGAGATCTGGGAGCGCACCTTCAAGTACCTGTTCCTCTCCGGCTACCTGACCTACCGGCTGGTCGGCCGCTTCGTGGATAGCGTCGGCTGCCAGGTGGGCTACCTGCCCTTCGACTACAAACGGCTGACGTGGTCGAACAAGTGGGACTGGAAGTGGCAGGTGGTGCCAATGGAGGCGCGCATGCTGCCCGACCTGGTGCCACCGACCGTCGTGCTGGGCGAGATTACGCCGCCAGCGGCGGAGGCGACCGGCATCCCGGTGGGGCTGCCGCTCATCGCCGCCGCGGCCGACAAGGCCTGCGAGGTGGTGGGGGCCGGGTGCCTGGAGCCAAACGTGGCCTGCCTCTCCTACGGCACCACCGCCACCGTCAACACCACCAGCCAGCGCTACGTCGAGGTCATCCCCCTCATCCCCCCCTATCCCAGCGCCATCCCCGGAGCCTACAACCTGGAGCTCCAGATCTACCGGGGCTACTGGATGGTCAGTTGGTTCCGGCGGGAGTTTGGCCTGCGCGAAGAGCAACAGGCCAGCGAGCAAGGCTGCGCGCCGGAGGACCTGTTCGACGAACTGGTCGAGGCGGTGCCGCCCGGCTCGATGGGGCTGACCTTGCAGCCCTACTGGTCGCCGGGGCTCAGGAGCCCCGGCCCGGAGGCCAAGGGGGCCATCATCGGCTTCGGCGACGTGCACACCCGCGCCCACCTCTACCGCGCCATCCTGGAAGGGCTGGCCTACGCGCTGCGAGAGGGGCTGGAGCGGACGCAGCGGCGGCTGCGCGTGCACACGACCGAGGTGCGCGTCTCCGGCGGTGGCTCGCAATCGGACGCCGCCATGCAGATCACGGCCGACGTCTTCAACCTGCCCGCCAGCCGCCCCCACGTCTACGAGACCTCCGGGCTGGGAGCAGCCATGGATGCAGCGGTGGGGCTGGGGCTGCACCGGGATTTCGAGACGGCGGTGGCGGAGATGACGCGCGTGAGCCGCACGTTCGAGCCGCGGCCCGAAGTGCAGGACGTCTACGAGGGGCTCTACCAGCGGGTCTACCGGCAGATGTACCGGCGGCTGCGGCCGCTGTACGAGGAGATCCGCCGCATCACCGGCTACCCGCCAAAGTAGCTAACACCCTTCTCCTGCCATCACTTCCCATCGCCTATCAACTATGGGGGGCAGAGCGGCCCGCCATCCTTGCTGCGGCCCACGACTATCTCAAAGTCGCCACTGGTCATGCCGGGGCCGATGGGCTTCGAACAACTCGTGTGGAGCGTGGTGTTGACCTGCCCGTTGATTGTGATGGTGATTTCGGTGCCCAGCTTGCCATCCTTGTCAATGCCGTTGAAAGTGAAGGTTTCGCCCGGCTGGACTATCCCGTCGAACGCGACCTCGCCCTTTTTCTGGAGAACCTGGACGTGCGCGTCTGCCGTTGCGCCATTGTAGCGGAGCGTGAGCTCGGTCACTCCCCCACGACACTCGCCGCACGGCGCGGTAGTCGCAGTCAAGGTTGGCATAGCTGTTGGTAGCGGCGTGTTCGTCGCCGTGGGAATGCACGTCGGACATGGAGTGCAACAGGGCTTTGGCAGTGGGCAGTAAGCGACCACGATGGCAATTGTCACCAGATTTGCCAAGACGACACAGGCAACCATTATGACGTTTGCCGACAGGCACATCAGGATTATCGGGACACAGGGAGATTTCTTTTCCATTCGTCGCAACTCCTGCTAAATCTCTGTGCTTGCGCGCGGAGCGCGCAGGGGAGGGGCGGCTGCCCGCCCCGTTGAGCAACTGCGGCCGGATGAAAGACGGCCCAGTTCATACAACTTGACAGCGGCCAAAATGCGCAGTTCGCGGGCAAACGTGGTCTCATCGGCCTTCTCAGCCAGTAGTACTGTCTCTGGAATGTTGAGCACAATCTGTCGGGTTGTCATATTCTTTACTTCCTATATAGTTGTGTGATGAAATGATGTGTCAATGGTCGGATCTGGCTATGCAGTTGACAGTATTCTAGTACAAGGGTTCCATTATGCCAAGTCCGGCCTCAGTGGGGTACACGTCGAAAGTCTGGGACTGCCCTACCGATTGCGAAGGACGAGGGGCAGGTAGACGAAGCGCGGCACCGCCAGTTTAACGACGAAGGCATCGTATTCACCGTTATGGCTGGTGTCGTAGCCCGGCCCGCCTGCCGCCGGGAAGTCCGAGGAGTTAGTGCGGTCGGTCACGTAGGCGTGGCCGGAGCCGTCCACGGCGATGTCCCATCCATCGTCTTCGCGGCTTCCCCCCAAGAAGGTGGCATAGGCCAGGCCGGTGCCAGTGGGGTCCAGTTTCACCACAAAGGCATCATCCTCCCCATTATGGCTGGTGTCGTAGCCCGGCCCGCCTGCTGCCGGAAAGTTGGAGGACGAAGTATCGCCGGTCACGTAGGCGTGGCCGGAGCCGTCCACAACGATGCCAAATCCATCGTCACTGGAGCTTCCCCCCAGGAAGGTGGCGTAGAGGAGGTCGGCGGGATTGTCCGTCGGGGAGCGCGGGTTGCGGATCGCGGATGGCGCGTCGTCCATTGAGGTGGCGAACGGCCAGGCGATCTGATCGCCGGTGAGGGCAGAATAGAATCGCTTGACGTCAGCCACACCGTCCACCTGGAACAGCGGCAGCGTGAAGTCGCCGAGCGGGGTGCGGAGTCGAAGGCGGTCGCCGTCCAGTGCCAGGGCGTCGGCCCCCTCCACGCGCAGGTGCACGCCCGCCAGTTGCGCGGCCCCCTCATCGCCCCGCACGACCAGGCGCGGCGCCAGCCGCCCGTCCTGGCCGGCGAGTTCCAGGTCAATCCCGGGGTAGAGGTCCACGTAGCGCACGCCGCCCCACACCGGCACGTCGGCGCGCCAGCCGGCCGGGTCACCCCCGATAAAGTATGAGACGTGCGTGTCCAGCCGGTCGAACGGCTCCAGGCGGGGGTGGGGCTCCGCGCCGGGGAAACTCAGTTTGAGGTGGACCGCCTTCCCAGGTTGAGGGGCCGCCTCGTGGAAGCGCGCACTCGAATGCTCCCCTGCCCCCTCGCCCCCCTGCCCCTCTGCTCCCTCGCTCCCTGGCTCGAGCACCGTCACCCAGAGGGCGTCTTGCGCCAGCCAGATGGTGCGGTCGCCGCCGTGCACCAGGAAGCGCGCCCCGCCGGCGAACTGGCCCACGTTTTCGATGAACATGAGGGGGTCGTTTGCCAGCGCCTGGCTCGCCTGCTCGGGATCGGGAGAGAGCGAGGGAGCGATCTGGGGTTGGGCCGCGCGGGGCGACATGCCGACGGCCGACAGGAGCAGGAGCGGCACAAGAACGGCGACGGACGTTGCGACGACCAGTCCACGTGCATTCATTGTTGCATCTCCTTTCAGATGACGAGCGTAACGAATGCTCCGTGTCGCATTATGAGGTTTTTTGCGCCAGAATTGAGGTGCTTTCCCGTGGGGGTAAGCTGATGAAAGACAAGTACAGCTTGTCAGCTTGTGCGGTGAAGTGGTGTGTCTGTGGCTGAATCTGTCTACGTAGTCAGCAATATTTTATCACAAGAATATGATGTGTCAAGCCTACCGGCCGATCCCTTTTCCCCTGATATCTTGCCGCACGACCAGGGGGTGCAGTTCCCACATCAGGTAACTGCGATTATACCCGGTCGGGCCCGTGACGGCCACTGGCGCGGTCTTGCACCTCGCCACATTCCAGATATAATACTCTGGAGCGGACGCCTGGTTGCACAAAGGAGAGATGATATGGAACTGGAAAAGTATCTCGAGTTCGTCAGTGAAGGCGCCATCCGCATCGCAGGTACCCGCGTCAACATTGAGACCATATTACGTGACTATCGGGAAGGAGCAAGCCCGGAGGAGATTGTCCTTCGCTATCCAACGCTCTCACTTGAGCAGGTTC
The DNA here is from genome assembly GCA_035529535.1 of Anaerolineae bacterium. Taxonomy (GTDB): domain Bacteria; phylum Chloroflexota; class Anaerolineae; order B4-G1; family B4-G1; genus DATKWP01. Next base: position 5,929 of record DATKWP010000397.1, read on the forward strand.
ATGCGGCCATCACCTACTACTTAGCCAATCGGGAAAAGCTGGAGGCGTATCTGGAGCTTGTGAAGCGGCAACAGGAAGAAGCCTGGCAGGAGCAACAACGGCATCCATCTGAGTTCGTGCGCGCGCTGCGAGAGCGGTTGGAACAACAACGACGGGTGGAGCATAAGGAAAACCTGCTATCGGCTTCTAGTGTGATGAGTGGATGAGACCACGCTTTCTGCTTGACGAGCACGTTAACCGGGCCATCCAACGACAACTACGCCGGTTGGACTCTCAGATTGAGGTGTTAGCTATCGGGGACCCGGGTGCTCCACTCGCTGGTACATCCGACCCTGATATCCTTGGCTGGCTGGAGGAAAACGGCTATATCCTGGTAACTGAGAATCGGAGTACCATGCCGGTTCATTTGTCCGATCACTTTGCTGCTGGTCGGCACATCCCCGGCATCTTTTGGATTCGCTCTGGCGCCGGGATCGGGCGCATCATAGAGGAGTTGCATCTGATCTGGTTTGCTTCCAGGTCCGAGGAGTATCTGGACTGCACGCTGTCTATTCCTCTGTAGCGCCTAGATTGTATGGCTGCTGGGTTACCCTCCGGCGTGTCTCGAGGAGCCTTTGACCCTCGTTTCCCTGAACGGTTGCTTTTGCTACAAGTGTATGGTGTGTCAAGCCCACGAGTCCCTACGAGTTCCCCACACGTTTGGCCAGGTATATGTCTGGCTTCCCGAAGCCGTTCGCATCCGGCATCACGCCGACGATGACGAAGCCCAGTTTTTGTTAGAATTCGTACACGAGCGCACGACACACCATCGC
>DATKWP010000398.1:0-3983 GCA_035529535.1 Anaerolineae bacterium
ACCCACCGCGCTACCCGCACGGAGGCTCCCATCCACGTGGGCGACCTGACCGTAGACCCGGCCCGCCACGAGGTCGCGGTGGCCGGGCAACCGGTGGAACTGCGTCCCAAGGAGTTCGACCTGCTGTTGGCGCTGGCCGAGCACCCCTGGATCGTGCTCAGCCGCGAGCAATTGCTCAACCTGGCGTGGGGCTACGACTTTTACGGCGAGACGCGCACGGTGGACGTCCACGTCGCCCAGTTGCGCAAGCGCTTGGCCGGCTCCACTGTCGAGATCGAGACAGTGCTGGGAGTAGGATACAAGTTGGTTACTGATACAAGAGTGAGAAAAGTGTGAAGAAAGGAGTCCAGCATGGAAAAGACTCTGACGGGGCTGTCAACCAGAGAATTTGAGGAACTTGTGGAACGCACTATAGACAGGCGCCTTGAAGTCTGGCTTACGCAGGTACTGGACGCTCTGACGAGTCTGCCGGAAGAGGAGCACGCAGAACTGCGACCCGAGTTTGCCGCCTCCCTCAGACGTGCGCTGGAGCAAGCACGCTCAGGAGAGGGCATTGACGTGAAGACCTTCCAATATCAGATCGGATGATGAGCATTTCCAGAGTGAGGAGTACACGCTATGAATGATATGGTTTTGACCCAACATCTGACTTTCGTGATGGCCCAACGCCACGAGGATGAGGCTACAGTGCTGGCTCAGGCCGTGCGTGAGGGCATCCGCACCCTGTATCGCGACGCCCTGATCGAAGCTTATCTGTTAGGTCAGGTGCCGCGTGAGACGTTGCTCAAGGAATTAGGGCCAGAGCAACTAGAGGAAGTTGAATATCACCGCGATGCACTGCAACGTGATGTGGCGTGGGGCTTGAAAAATGCGTGAAGCGATCGCCGATACCGGGCCAATACTGCACCTGCGCGAAATTAGACAACAGGAGTGCCTCGGCATCTTTGATAGTCTGGTGGTGCCTGAACTGGTGGTAGAGGAACTGCTTACCTACGGGATTGATCCTTCCCACCTTGGTGTAGCAAGGCTGAATGTCACGGTCCTGAGCACGGAAAGAGCGGAGTGGAAGTCGGTCGTCAGCGAACCCGGTCAGCCGACTATTCATCCAGCAGATGCCCAGGTATTTGTCCTGGCGAGGTCGAGCCGATTTCAGAAACCTGTGCTGACTGATGATCTGGCTCTGCGCCGACGGCTGGAAAGCCAAGGAGCGACTGTAGTTGGATCGGTAGGCATATTAGTACGGGCCTACACTGGTGGCCATCTCAGCCGTAGTGGACTGGAAAGTGCGGTAGATGCGCTCTTCATAGTCAGCACCTTACATATGAGCCGTGCTTTTAGAGCTTATGTGCGCCACCTATTGAACACTCTGCCAGACTAATCTGATCTGTAGTCTCAATGTTTCATTCGCTCAACTCTCGCCTCTTGCTCTCCTATATCACCATCATCCTCACCTGCCTGGTCCTGGTGGGCCTGGGGCTCTTGGTGTTCGTGCGCTCCAGCCCTCTGTGGACGCGCGTCGGGCCGCTGCAACTGGAGGCGGCCGCTCAGGCGACGATCGCGGCCCTCCGGCAGGCCGGCCCGCTCAAGTCGCTCGCACCCGACCAACTCCAGGCCCTTCTGGCCCAGGCGGCCGCGGATCAGCAGGTGCGCATCCTGCTGCTGGACGCGGCGGGCAGAGTACGCTTCGATAGCGAAGGGACCTGGCAGGGTAAGCAATTGGAGGAGCCGCTCAAGGCCCCGGCCGCGCAGGGTCGCGTCCAAGGGACACTGGCCGGCCCTGGCGGCGGCCGCTGGACCTTCGCCGGCCAGGCGGTGCCCGCGGCCGATGGGAGCCGCCAGATCGTCGCTGTCGTCGCCCCGCGGGCGCGCCTGATGGTGCTGGCCTGGTTTGCCGAGAACTTTCTGCCGCCGCTGGTGCGCGCCGGGGCGGTGGCGTTGGTGCTCTCCGTCCTGCTGGCGCTCCTGGTCAGCCGCTCGGTCGCCGCGCCACTCAGGCGGGTGGCCAGCGCGGCGCAGGCCCTGGCACGCGGCAAGGCCGGCACACGCGCGCCGGTCTCCGGCCCGGCCGAGGTACAGGACCTGGCTCGCTCTTTCAACACCATGGCCGAGCGGGTCGAGGCCGCCCGGCGTTCGCAGCGGGATTTCGTCGCCAACGTCTCCCACGAACTCAAGACCCCCCTCACCTCCATCCAGGGCTTTTCCCAGGCGCTCCTCGACGGCACCGCCTCGACCCCCGAGACGACGGCCCGCGCCGCCCACGTCATCCACGACGAGGCGGAGCGCATGCGCCGCATGGTGGACGAGTTGTTGACCCTGGCACGCTTCGACGCCGGGGAGGTGGTGATGGCGCGGGAACGGCTGGAACTCGGCCCGCTGTTGCAGGCGTGCGTGGAGCGGATGGCGCCCCAGGCCCAGGCGGCCGGCGTGGCCCTGGAGCGGGACGTGCCTGAGCCATTGTCCGTCGCCGGCGACGGGGACCGCCTGGCCCAGGTCTTTATCAACCTGCTGGACAACGCCCTCACCCACACCCCCACCGGCGGGAAGGTGACCCTCGCCGCGCGCCGGGCAGAACGGACCTCTGTGGTTGAGGTGACAGTCACCGATACCGGTACGGGCATCCCGGCCGAAGCGCTCCCCCGCCTCTTCGAGCGCTTCTACCAGGTGGACCAGGCCCGCCCGCGCGGCCGGGGAGCCGGCTTGGGGCTGGCGATCGTCAAAGAGATCGTCGAGGCCCACGGCGGCACGATTGTAGCCGAGAGTGTAGTCGGGCTGGGCAGCCGATTCACCGTGCGTCTCCCCATGGGAGAAGAGAGCACACAACGACAGCGTCACTAACGCCTCACGCATTACGCATTACGAATTACGCATTACGGATGGTGAATTTATGCGCTACGGATATTTTGACGACGAACGCCGCGAGTACGTGATTACGCAGCCGGACACCCCGCTCCCCTGGATCAACTACCTGGGGAGCGAGGCATACTTTGGGCTGATCTCCAACACCGCCGGCGGGTACTCGTTCTACCGCGATGCCCGCCTGCGGCGCATCACGCGCTACCGCTACAACAACGTCCCCTTCGATTATGGCGGGCGCTATCTCTACATTCGGGACAACGCGACGGGGGAGTTCTGGTCCCCCTCCTGGCAACCCACCCGCCGCCCGTTGGAAGGCTACGCTTGCCGCCACGGCCTGGGCTACACCATCATCGGCTCCACTTACCAGGGCATCGAAGCCCAGACCCGCTACTTTGTCCCGCTGGGCGAGAACCTGGAGATCTGGCAGTTGACCGTGACCAACCGGCGCAGGGAAGTCGCCGACCTCTCGATCTTCTCGGCGGTCGAGTTCTGCCTGTGGGACGCCCAGGACGACGCGACCAACTTTCAGCGCAACTTTAACACCGGCGAAGTAGAGATTGTAGACGATGTGATCTACCATAAGACCGAATACCGCGAGCGGCGCAACCACTTCGCCTACTTCGCCTGCTCCTCTTTCTCCCCCCTGGAGGGAGGACCATCCACGACTTCCCCCCTGAAGGGGGGACCATCCACGACTTCCCCCCTGGAGGGGGGACAGAGGGGGGTGACTGGATTCGACACACAGCGCGACGTGTTCCTGGGACCGTACCGGGGCTGGGACAATCCGGCCGCCGTCGAGCGCGGCCAGTCCTTTAACTCGGTCGCCCACGGCTGGGCCCCCATCGGCTCCCATCACGTCAAGGTTACGCTCCAGCCCGGCGAGACCCGCCAGGTCATCTTTCTGCTGGGCTACCACGAAAACCCTAGGGACCACAAGTTCGATCCGCCGGGCTCGCAGACGATCAACAAGACGACCGTCAAGCCGACCATCGCCAGGTACCTCGATCCGGCGCAGATTGAGGTCGCTTTCGGCGCCCTGCGCACCTACTGGGATGGCCTGCTGGGCATCCTCCAGGTGGAGACGCCCGACGTCCACACCGACCGCATGGTCAACGTCTGGAACGCCT
>DATKWP010000399.1:0-5533 GCA_035529535.1 Anaerolineae bacterium
GCGGTTCGGTGGCGCAGCGCCCCGGCTGGAAGTCTTCCCTCAATGGCGGATGGAGATCCGGATGTTACCATCCTTGTTCGCGATGTGGACAACGACGGACGCCCTGATTATGATCTCAGGCAGGTGCTGTCCACGGCAGCCATCTGGACCAACTATGGCACGGAACTCGCCGTGAATGCCCATGACAACGAAGCGCCCCTCAAGGACTTCCTGTTCTGGCCCTACCTGGGAGGCATGACAGGATACATGAAGCCAAATGGTGAGAGCATACCTCCCATCCAGATGGACTGGGGCGCAGCGCGCATCTCAATCGTGGCGGAGTTTGTGGCCTCCAGAGGCGGCGACAGCAATTGGTTCGTCTACTCGTTCGACAGGTTCGGAGCCGGCGACGATGTGTACGCGAACTTTGAGAATCCCTTCGCTTTCTACGACCTAGCCAACGACCTCGATAGAGTTCCAGAACTTGCGGCAAGATCCGAATACTATGGTCCATTCGAGCCGAGGTTTCCGGGCGGACTTCTTCCGCATCCCGTCGAGAATATTCGCTATTCGTGGGACCAGGACAATGACGGCGCCTGGGATTTCAGCCTTAATCTAATCGGACGACACCCCATCTCCGAGGTTGTCACTTTTCCAGAGTTCGCCCTCCAAACTGTGCCATACTCCGAATTCCCGAAGTGGATCGTCGAGCATCAATGGGACACGGGCGTACTCGTCGCGGTGGAGGGGATCTCCTATTCCTCCTCGGAGGGCATCTACGAAGGGTCTGTACGGGCGTGGCGTGATTCCTATGTAACGGGCCAGACCAGTTTCCCGGATATGCAGCGGGTCCAAGATGTTAGAGCGGGCTTGAGACTGGAGTACACGCCTGATCTCCAGGCTCAGGCATGGCTGTATTTGAGCCCGGTAGACCGCAAACTACATTTGCACAATGCGCAGGGTGGCGTGTGGAACCTGGACGACGCTGTGCGCCTCCGGTACGAGGACCTCGACCGCGATGGGTACCTCGACCAGTGGCAAGTCACGTCCGAAGCACCGCGGGCGAGCGCGACGGCAGGCCACACCGATGCGCAAGACGCCGAACAGCTTCCTGTCTCGCCCAACCTGCTCGCATCTCTGCGCCTTGTCGGCGGCATCTTGATCTATGCCGATTCTGGACAGGTCCGCCTTGTCCGCACCATGCTTGAACCCAGTATGTTTGAGACCCTTCCGCCCCACGATCATGAGGAGTGGTTAGCGCTGGGCGAGCAACTGGATCGCCATGAGGCGGCATTCGCCCCCGACGCACTGCTGGAAATGGCCACCCAATTTCAGGGACCGACGACGCATCTCCAGGGTGCAACGCTGGCCGACTTCCGCCTGACAGAGGATGGACTTCGTTTTGTCCTGGAGCTCCAGCCCGGCTTCCAGGTCATCCACGACACAAATCGACTGTATGTGAACAGTCTGACAGCCGGTTCGTACGTGGTCACCTACGACGGCGAATTCCAGGTACAGCCGCTTACTGCCCCCCAGCTGACCGTACCTCAGGGGGGAATAACCACCGAGCCGCTGTCTCCTCAGCTAGGGGACTGGGCTACCGTCAGGGTGGTCGTGTCTAACAGCGGGCTCCAAGACGCGACCTCGGTTCCCATCGGAGTCTATGCCGTGCGAGGCGAGGAGGAGCCATTTCTGGTGGGAGAGGAGGAACTGTTCATCCCGGGGCAGGGGGAAGGTGTCCTGGAATTCGGCTGGTGGCCAGTGCAGGTAGGTGAGTGGACAATTCGGGTCGAGGCTGATATCACAAGCGCCGTGCCTACGAGCATCGATCTGGACACGATATCTTCGTTGCAGCTGGACGTGTATCCGGCTTTCGTGTCGAATCCGCTCGGCCCGCTTGGAGGGCCAGGTGAGCAGCCTCTGACTCTGGTTGTTGCCTCGTTTATCCTGGCTGCTTGCCTCGCTGCCGTGTCCACTCTGCTCATTGTTCTGAGCCATGCGAAGGCATTGCCTCGTTCAGGTTCTGCCTCGGGAAGACTGCCATCAACCGGAGAACCCACTGTTGAGCGACAGAAATAGGGCAGAGCGCCTTTGGTCTGACTCGCGCGGGCTGATTCTCCTTTTGCTGGTTGCTCTCATCCTGCGGGTCGAATATGTCCTTGTGGCTGACCGCATCGATCCCTTCTTAATGGCGGATCCTCTGCACGGTGATGCGGGCTCCTATGACCGCATCGCGCGCACTCTACTGACCACTGGCGAGTACGGGGAGTTGGCGGGCAGACCTGCAGCGTTTTGGCCTCCACTATACCCCTTGTTCTTGGCTGCTCTGTATTCGATCTTTGGCTATCATCTTCTTGCCGCGCGGCTGGTGCACGCGCTTCTGGGCACCGGCGCCGTGGTCGCCGTCTACGCGGCGGCGCGGCTGATACTCGGGCGCCCCGTTGCGCGGCTGGCCGGCCTGGGCATGGCCCTCTACCCCTACCTGGTGTACTTCGGCAACTGGCTGATCTCCGAAGCGCTGTTCATGCTGCTCTTGGCCTTGGCCCTGTGGGCGATGGCCGGCCAACAACGGCGCGGCAACTGGCGCGGACTGGCGGGGTTGGGTCTGCTAATGGGCCTCAGTATCCTGGCCAAACCCGCAGCCTTGTTCATGCTGCCGCTTGTGGCATTCTGGGTTCTCCTGGCACCGCCAGACGCGCCCCTGACCGCGCGGCTGGGTCGCGCGGCCGTCGTGCTGCTGGTGACCGCGCTGGTCGTTTCGCCCTGGACGGTCCGCAACTACCGGGTCTTTGGTGCCTTCGTGCCGGTCTCCACCAACGGCGGTTACACCTTCTACGGCGCCAACAACGCGCAGGCCTTCGGAGGACACCGCGAGGGGTTCCCGCCTGCCCTTCCGGGACTCAGCGACCCCGCGGCCGCCGACGAGTATTACCGGCGGGGCCTAGAATGGATCGTTGACCATCCGGGCGATTTCGCCAGGCTGGCGCTCCGCAAGCTGGCGCGGCTCTTCTCTCCTTTGTCCGTAGCCAGTTGGGAGACGGACTACCCCCTCCCGCCGGCCATCGGCTACGTGGTGAGGGGGCTTTATGGCGCTTTCCTCATCACTGCCCTCTGCGGCGCGTTGCTCGCGCTGCGCCGCTGGCGCGACGTGTTCCTCTTCTACGTGCCCATGCTGAGCGTGCTGGCCAGCGCGGTGGTCTTCTACGGCGACACCCGGTACACTCTGCCTATGGTTCCGTCGCTGCTGATCTTCGCCAGCTTCGCTGTCAGTTCCGCCTGTGAGAGTTTGCGCCTGCGTGAGGTGAGCAACGCGCTGGCGGAAGGTGGCGGCCCATGAGGACCAGGCTGTCTCCCCGCTCTCAGACATGGCTGCTGCTAGGTCTCGTCCTCATGTACGCCCTCTTGGCGGGCGGTTACTTCATGCTTCGCTACACTGGCCAGTGGGCCGACTCGGACACCGCCAATCTGACCATGGCGGCCCGCGGCGTACAACAAGAGGGCAGGCTCGTTGCGAAGGACGAATACAGGCTCGGTTTTGCCTTTCCCGCGCTGACGACCACCATCGCCCAAGTGACCGGCCTGTCGCTCACCCAGTTGCAGCTAGTGGTCTACCCCCTGCTGTCAGCCAGCCTGGCGCTCCTCGCCTTCGTGACCTATCGCGAGTTCACCGGGGATCTGACGGCTGCCGCGCTTGGTGTGCTTTTCCTCTTCATGCAGCCGGATTTCCTGTTCGTCATCTTGCGCGGCTCGCATGAGAAACTGACCTGGCTCATGCAGTTTCTGGCCTTCTACCTGCTGGCCAGGAGCCTGCGCGCCGCGCGGGCTCAGCGGCTGGGAGACTTCGGCGCGAACGTGGGCCTCTTATACCTGGCGGTCTATGGGCTCATAGCGGGCAACGCCTTCTTCGGCTCGGCGTTCATCCTCGCGGTCGGCGTCAGCCTGCTGGGCGGCTTGTTCATCCTGCTCTGGGCCCGTGGCCGGTCGAGCCGTGTAGCCGTCACGCGCCTGATCTACGTGGCAGCCGCGGCCATGGTAATCTGGGTACTGCATATCTTCTATCTGTATCCATCTGCAGTCTTCTTCCTCCTCAATCTACGCAATACGGTGGAAAGGGTTGGGGCCGTGGCGCTGGGAAATGTCCCAGCGACTGATCCGTACGCGACCATCGTTTGGGGCTGGGTCAGCCGTTCAGCTTACCTGGCCTTGGTCATACCCACTTTCACCATGGCAGGTCTGTCCTTCCTGGCCTGGGTTGGGCGTGGTTTCGGCTACCTACGCGGCCGAGAGTACCTGGCGGACGAATTAGGGACCTTCCTGGCCTGGTTGCTGTACGGCGGTTTTGGGCTCCAGATGCTAGTCAGCCTAGTCCTTGGCCGCAGCGGGGGTGTTGCAGTCAATCTCCAGTTGCGCTATTTCCCGGTGCTGCTGATGCTTGGCGTGCCCCTGGTGACCAACGGACTGACGCAACTGTGGCGGAGACAGTTTCCCCGGCGCGGCGGGCGGCTGCTGGCCGTGGCCACGGCCTTGTTCGTCCTCTGGATGAGTGGCGCGTCGCTGCTCAAGGCCACCAATGAGCCCGCGCTGAGCAACTACTGGATGTTCTGGACTCGGCCCGAGGCTGCCTACGTGGCCTGGGCGGACGGCCATCTCCAGTACCGCCGTATCTGGCTCGGCCTGGATGGGATCCGGCTGAGCTCGCAAGCCCTAATAGCCGGAACAGGCCTCCAGAGCGGCAATGTCTTCGATGTCTCGGGGGTAGAACCCGATACCCGCGACCTGATTGTGTCCGACGTTGAACGGAACTTGAGCCTGAGGAGATTCCAGACGCTCCCCGATGTCCGCGGCGAAAACCGCGTCTACGACAACGGGCCAGTGGCTCACTACCACATGCGGCCGCGCACGCCGTACCAGCCGTAGTCGTGAAGCGAGCGATGAAGAGCGGGTTAATCATGTATGGGCTTGATCGACCGTTGAGCGGTATCAGCCGCTATGCGCTGGAGTTGGCCCATGCGCTGGGTGGCCTGAGCGATGGCCCCGAATTGGTGTGGCTCGTGGCCGGTCGAGCCGATCCCCTGGGGCGGAACGACAGATGCGGCACCACGTCGCTGCGCGGCTGCGGGCGCCTGCCGGGCCTGCTGACCCTGGGCAACCTCGCCATCCCGGCTGCGGCGCGGCGGTGCGGGCTGGACCTGATCCACGATCCCACAGGGTTGACTCCTTTCCTGTTCGGGGCCGGCCGTGCCCGAACGGTGGTCACTGTCCACGACGTCTTTGCCTGGAGCATACCGGGTCACAGCACCCTGGCCGACACGCTCATCTACCGCCACTGGCTTCCTCATGTGCTGCCCCGTGTCGATGCCGTGATAACCATCAGTCAAGTTTCCAGAGCGGACATTGTACAGTATTTGAGAATCCCACCGCAAAAGATCCACATTGTCTATCGCTGCGTAGGTGAGCGCTATCATCCAGTATCGGATCCACAGATCGCTCAGGTTCGCAGAAGCTATGGCCTGCCTCAAAGCTACTTCCTCTTTGTTGGCTCAGTTGAGAAGCG
>DATKWP010000400.1:0-4197 GCA_035529535.1 Anaerolineae bacterium
TACGACTTCCGATGCCTTCATGGAAGATACCGACCGGGCCGCCGAAAAGTACCCAGACGTCACCTTCATCGCCGTCTCTGGCGACCAGGTGCTGCGGGGCGTGGCGCCGTCCAACGTCGGCAACCTGATGGGCCGCATGGAATACGGCAAGATGATGGCCGGCTGCGCTGCCGCGCTGGCGACCGAGACCGGAAACATCGGTTACGTCGGGCCGTTGATCAACGATGAGACGCGCCGCCTGGCTGCGTCCGTCTACCTGGGCGCCCGTCACTGCTACGAAAAGTACCGCGGGATGGACCCGGACGAATTAAAGTTCACTGTCACCTGGATCGGCTTCTGGTTCAACATCCCCGGCGTCACGCTCGATCCCACTGAGGTCTCCAACGACTTGATCAACGCAGGGGCGGACGTGCTGCTCTCTGGCATTGACACCACCGAGGCGCTGGTGGTCACCGGGCAGCGCGCGGCGCAGGGGGAACGGGTGTTCGCTATCCCCTACGACTACGAGGGGGCCTGCTCTGAGGCTGCCGGCATCTGCCTGGGTGTGCCGTACTTTAACTGGGGCCCCGGCTACTTGAAGCAGATCAAGTCGGTGATGGATGGGGCCTGGAAGCAGGAATGGCTGTGGGACAGCCCCGACTGGAAGGACATCAACAACCGTGACACGACGGCAGTCGGCTTCGTCGAGGGGCCTGCTCTCGCCGAGGAGTGGTCCGCCAACCTGGACGAGTTCATCGCCGGGCTGGCCGATGGCTCGATCAACCTGTTCGTGGGGCCGCTCAACTACCAGGACGGCACGCCGTACCTGAAAGCGGGCGAGGTAGGTACCGACGAGCAAATCTGGTACATGAAGCAACTGCTGGAGGGCATGGAAGGCCCCAGCCAGTAGGCGCATCTTGAGACAGGTGCCAGGCACTTAAAAGGTGCCTGGCACCTCTCCTATTCTACTCGGGCAGGCTGGAACCAATGAGAGTTGAACTCGTTGACATTCATAAGCATTTTGGCGCCGTGCGGGCCAACGATGGGGTATCGGTGACGCTGGAGCCCGGCGTGGTGTGCGGGCTGCTGGGAGAGAATGGAGCCGGCAAGACCACGCTGATGAAGTGTCTTTCGGGCTACCAGACTCCCGACGGCGGGATGATCCTGGTAGATGGAAAGCCGGTCTCGTTCACTTCTCCGGCCGAGGCTATCCGGCACGGGATTGGTATGCTTCACCAGGACCCACTGGACTTTCCTCAGATGCGGGTGCTGGACAATTTCCTGCTGGCCTTCGATCGCCGGTTGATACCCGACCGGCGGCGGGGACAGGCCCTGCTGCAGGAGTTGGGGACGCGCTTCCAGTTTGACCTGGACCCCGACGCCGAGGTTGCCAGCCTGACCATCGGCGAGCGGCAGCAACTGGAGATCCTGCGCCTGCTGGCGCTGGGGGCGCGCGTCATCATTCTCGACGAGCCGACCACGGGTATCTCCGCTCCCCAGAAGGCGCAACTATTCGCTACGCTGCGCCGCCTGACCGAGGAAGAGGGACGCTCCGTCGTGTTCGTGTCCCACAAACTGGAGGAGGTCGAGGAACTCTGCCACCAGGTGACCGTTCTCAGGCACGGCCAGGTCACCGGCGAGGCCGAGATGCCTTGCCCGGTGGACCGGCTGGTGGAGATGATGTTCGGACGCAGCCTCCCGCCTGCTGAATCCGTCCCCGTGGAACCAGGGCAGGCGGCCTTGGAGGTAGAGGGATTGACCGTCCCTTCTTATCTCCTTACCGTGGAGGATGTAAACCTACAAGTGCGTGCGGGTGAGGTGATCGGGCTGGCTGGCCTGGAGGGGAGCGGGCAGCGCTTGTTTCTGCGCGCGTGTGCCGGGTTGGAGCGCGTGACGGCGGGCCACGTCTGGGTGGGCGAGCAGAACCTGACAGGTGCGTCCTACCGGCGCTTCCTTGAGTCCGGGGTGGCCTATCTGCCCGCTGGCCGGCTGGAGGAGGGGCTCGTCGCGGGCCTCACGCTCACGGAGCATTTCGCGCTGGGGGAACGCAAGGGGCCATTTTTCATCAACTGGGCGGCGGCCGGGGAGCAGGCGGCCGAACGGATCCACCACTTTAACATCGTCGGGCGGCCGGATACGATGGTGGAGGCCCTTTCCGGCGGCAACCAGCAGCGTGCGATGTTGGCATTGCTCCCGCCCAAATTGAAGGTATTGTTGATGGAGCATCCTACCCGTGGGTTGGACATCGAGTCGGCCAACTGGATCTGGCGACAGCTGCTGGCCCGGCGAGAAGAGGGTGGGGATGGTGTACATCCCTTCGATGAGTACATCCCTTCGACGGCCATCCTGTTTATCTCGGCCGACCTGGACGAGATCCTGGAGCGCGCCGATCGCGTCGTGGTCTTCTTCGGCGGCCACATGTCGGCTCCGCTCGAAGCGCGCAGCACCACGGTGGAGCAGTTGGGGTATCTGATTGCGGGCAAGGAAGTAGCGTAATGAAGGCCACTTCCAGATTAGCGAATATTCTCCTGACCCTGGCGCCGGTTCCGCTGGCGCTTCTCTTCACCACCCTGGTCCTGCTCATCGTCGGTGGGTCACCGTTGGAGGCGTACCGCAACATCCTGTATGGCGCATTCGAAAGCCCACAAAAGATCGCCGACGTCGTCACGGCCTGCGTGCCGCTGATTCTGTGCGGCGTGGGCATGAGCGTCACCTTTACCGCCGGACTGTGGAACGTCGGCGTGGAGGGGCAAATCATCCTGGGGGCCATCTTGGCCACCTGGGTGGCACGCAACGTCCTCTGGCCCCAGGTGCCGGTGCTGGCGCTGATGGTCGTGGCCGGCATGCTGGGCGGGGCATTGTGGGGAGCGGTGGCAGCCCTTCTGAAAATCTACGGTAAGGTGCACGAGATCTTTGGCGGGCTGGGTCTGAACTACGCGGCGCAAGGATTGGCCATCTGGCTCATCTTCAACCCCTGGAAGCGGGCGGAAGGGGCCACGATGCAGGGGACCGACCCGTTCCCTGACCCGGCCTGGATGCCCCAGTTGGGCAAGTTGCGCGTCGCACCGCTGGCGGTGGTCCTGGTGTTGGCGGCGATGATCGTTGTCTATTTCCTGCTGCGCGGGACGCGCTGGGGGTTGGAATTGAAGGCGATGGGGAAGAACTTTCGTTCCGCGTTCGTGCTGGGCGTCCCCAGCACGCCGCGCATGCTGACCGCCTTCGCTGCCTGTGGCGCGCTGGCCGGGCTGGCCGGGGCCATCCGCTGTTCCGCTGTCTACGGCCGCCTGATCCCCGAAATCTCCGGTGGGCTGGGCTACCTTTCCCTCCTGGTGGCACTCCTGTCCGGTTACCGGCCGCAGTGGGTGCCCCTGATCGCGCTGTTCTTTGCGGCGCTGGGCGTCGGCAGTCCTCGACTGGAACTGAACATGCACCTGGATTCGTCCATCGGCGGCGTGATTGAGGCCTCGGTCGTACTGGCGGTGATGCTGGTGAGCGGCTGGCGGGCGCTGATGAAAAGAAACCGGGTTTTTAGTAAGCGAAGCGGCAAAAACACTGGTTTCTCACCCGAAGAGGAGGTGGCCTGATGGAACCCAACTTCCTGATCCAGACCCTGGCCTCCGTCGTGGCCGCCTCTACACCGGTGGTCCTGGCTGCCATCGGCGAAACGATTTCGGAAAAGAGTGGCGTGATCAACCTCTCGCTGGATGGCTCCATCGCGCTCTCGGCCATGACCGGCTTCGCTGTGGCCTTCCTCAGCGGCAGCGTCGCGTTAGGGATGCTGGCCGGGATGGCGGTCGGGGCGCTGGTGGCGCTGATCGTCGCGTTCGCCAGCATCACGCTGCGCCAGCAACAGGTGGCAGTGGGTTTCGTGCTGACGCTGCTGTGCGCGGACCTGGCCGACTTTCTGGGCAATCCCTTCGTGCGCAAGCCTGGCCCCTCGGTGCCTCACGCTCCGATCCCCTACCTATCCAGCATCCCTGTCCTGGGGCCGATCCTGTTCGATCACAACGTCGTCGTCTACCTGAGCATGCTCTCCATCGTTGTGGCCTGGTGGTACATCTACAGGACTCAGCCGGGGTTGAAGCTGCAAGGGGTGGGGGAGCGGCCCGAGTCGGCCTTTGCCCGAGGGGTGAATGCCAACCGCCTCCGCTATATCTACACCATGGTCGGCGGCGCGCTGGTGGGGTTGGCCGGCGCGTCCTACTCGCTCAGCATCAA
>DATKWP010000401.1:0-3757 GCA_035529535.1 Anaerolineae bacterium
TGGGCTTGCCTCCAGCGCCACTCTGTCTGCAGACCCCGTTGAGCAAGATCGTCCTGCCGCGAGAGGAAATCCTGGACCGCTTCCGGGTGGACACCCGCGGCATTCCCCGGCCCGACGCACCGGCCTCCTGGCGCAACCAACTGCAGCCAGATGGTACGGTGCGCGATGAATTCGGCGTGCTTTGGAGACAGCCTACCGGCCAATCCCATTACGAGTTCTACCGGGGGCCATTGGAAGGGCACCCCACCCTGAGCGACCTGCAAACGTTCCCCTGGCCCGACGACCCGCACGAGCCGGCCCGCTTTGCCGGCCGCCGGGAACTGGCCCGCCGCTTGTACGAAGAGACGGATTATGCCGTCGTGGCCGCCATTCCCGGCGGGTTCATCACTTGGTCACAGTTCATGCGCGGGTTCGAGGGCTGGCTCCTGGACCTGGCCGCCGACCAGACGTTCGCCGAAGCGCTCATGGACCGGGTGCTCGACTTTATCCTGGCGCTCGCGGGCACATTCCTGGACGAGGTTGGCCCATACATTCACATCATCGCCTTCGGCGACGACCTGGCCTTCCAGGACGGGTTGATGATGTCCATGCCGGCCTTTCGGAAACTGATCAAGCCCCGCCTGAGGCGGGTCTTTGACTTCCTGCGTGCGCGCTGCGACGCCAGGTTGTGGTTCCACACCGACGGCGCCATCGCCCCCCTCATCCCCGACCTCGCGGACCTGGGAATTGACGTGCTGAACCCCATCCAGGTCACCGCCGAAGGGATGGCCGACACCCGGCGGCTCAAAGAGCAATTTGGCAGCGACCTGGTGTTCTGGGGCGGCATTGACACCCAGCAGTTGCTGCCCTTTGGCACCCCCCAGGCGGTGCGAGCCGACGTGCGCCGGCGCATCGCGGACATGGCCAACGGTGGAGGATACGTGTTGAGTTCAGTTCACAACATCCAGAGCGACGTGAACCCAGAAAACGTCGTCGCCATGTTCGACGAGGCCTATACCTTTGGAACTTACCCCCTGCCCGGTTGAATGGCTGAAAGGAGCCACGTATGCCTCTAGAATTGGTCGTCGCATCCCCCAGGAAAATCGCCTTCGTAGAGTACGAGGACCGAGATCCACTCGGCAACGAGGTCCTCGTCCAGACCACCGTCAGCGGCATCAAGCACGGCACCGAGCTCAACACCTATCGTGGAGTCGTGCCCTTTGCCGATCAGGTCTGGGACACACATTTACGGGTGTTCAGGCCGCTTCACGAGGATGAGCGGAGCGAGCCTTTCTTCCCACACAAGATGGGTTCCTGGGCGGCTGGGGTAGTCACCAAGGTCGGGCCTGCCGTCCGCAGATTCAAGCCCGGGGACCGCGTGCATGGCGAGTGGAAACATCGCCAGACCGCGATTATGGCAGAGGATCGGCTGTATCCCATCAAAGACAGTGTGGCCGATGAGGTGATGGTGTTCACCGACCCGGCTCGCTTTGCCCTGGCCGGGATTCACGACGCAGCCATCAAGTTGGGGGATCGGGTCGCCATCTTCGGGCTTGGGGCCATCGGTATGCTGGCCCTGCCCATGGCGCGCTTGAGCGGGGCTGGGCAGATCTTCGCCGTTGACCCCGTCCCGGGGCGCCTCGGATTGGCACAGGAACTCGGCGCCGATGTCGTGATAAACCCAACGGAATGTGAGGCAGGGTTGGCGATCAAGAAGGCCAGCGGCGGTGCAGGCACCGACGTGGCCATCGAGATCTCGGGCGTCTACGCTGCCCTGCAGCAGGCCATCCGCTGCGTACACCGGGAAGGGCTGGTCGTGACGGTCAGTTTCTATGGAGACAAGACCGGGCGCGTGGACCTGTCGAGCGAGTGGCATCACAACCGCATCACGCTGCGCTCCAGCATGCCGGTCTGGGGATGCTCCCATCGCTGCTATCCGCTGTGGGACATGGCCCGCATTGAACACACGGCCATCGGCCTGCTGGAGGAGGGCAGGCTCCCGGTGGAGCCGCTCATCGGCGCCAGGATTCCCTTCGAACGCGCCGCCCAAGGCTACGCGATGATTGACGAGTCGCCTGGAGACAACGTGAAGGTCCTCCTGACATACACTTGATGGAGCTGAAGACTATGAAACCCTTACGAACCGCTATCATCGGTTGTGGGCACTTTGCCCATCGGCACGCTGAGCGCCTGGCGTCGCTGGAGGATGTAGCACTGGTCGGCTTCTGCGACCAGGTGCTCGAAAACGCCGCCGCCTACAACCAACAGTACGGGAATGGCCAGGCCCGCGTCTACGAGGATTTCCAGCGCATGTTCGAGGAACTGGACCTCGACCTGGTCTACATCTGCTTACCGCCCTACGCTCATACCAATGAGGTGGAACTCGCCTGCCGCCACCGGGTCCATTTCTTGATCGAGAAGCCGATCGCCTTGACGATGGAGGCGGCCCAGACCATGGCCGACCAGGTCAAAGCCAGCGGCGTCAAGAGCCAGGTAGGGTTCATGTACCGCTACGGAGATGCGACGCTGTGGCTCAAGCGGTACATCGAGGACACAGGGGGCAACGGCCGGGGGGCCCTGTTCGCCTGGTACGCCTGCAATTCGCTTCATAGCCCCTGGTGGCGCGAGCGGTGCAAGAGCGGTGGCCAATTGGTGGAGCAGGTCATTCACCTCTTCGACCTGGCGCGCTTTTTCCTGGGGGAGCCAGTGCGCGTCTATTCGATGCAAGAGAACCTGTTCCATCGCGACGTCGAAGACTACACCGTCGAGGATGCCAGTGGGACCGTCGTCCGCTTCGATTCCGGCGGCATAGCCACGTTTGCTGCATCCAACGGCGCCATACCAAGACGGTGGGACTATGGGATGCAAGTGGTTCTCCCAGGTCTGACCGCCCAGTTCGAGGACGCCAACCACGCCGTGTTTCACCACACCGCCCAGGCCTGGCCGGCGACGACGACCATCGCGGGAGAAAGGGACGTGCACCTGGCGGAGACGTTAGACCTGTTGGCCGCTATCCGCGATGGCCGTCCCACGGCCGTGCCAATCGAGGAAGGAGTCCGCTCGCTCCGGCTGGTGCTCGCTGCCGCCCAATCCGCCGAACAGGACGCGCCCGTAGACATCCCTCTGCCGGGCTCACCCCACTGATGACAGGGACCACAGGCCCGAGGGCACGGCTGGATCTGTCCGGCCCATGGCAACTGGCGTTCGATCCCGGCGGGGAGGGAATCCGTGGCGGCTGGACGCGGGAGAACTGGCCGGAAGCGAGATCCGCATGGGTAGAAGTCCCCGCTCTATGGAACGTCAGCCACCCGGACGCTGAGGGCGTGGGGTTCTACCGCAGGTCGTTCACTGTTCCCACTACGTGGCATGGCAGAACGCTCACTCCCTCTCCCTCCCAGGAGCCTGTCCTGAGCAGAGCGAAGGAAGAGGGCCGGGGTGAGGGTAAAGTGGTGCGGCTGCACTTTGGCGGCGTGTGCTACCGCGCCGAAGTCTGGCTCAACGGGGTCTACGTGGGCAGCCACGAGGGCGCGTACACACCCTTCTGGTTCGACGTCACACGCCTGGTCAGGGCCGGTGCGGAGAATAGGCTCGTAGTGCGCGTCGCAGCCCTCTCCAAGACCCAAGACGTGGACGGCATGGTGCTGCTGGAGTCGCCGGCCTCCAAGCAGAGCTGGTACTATACTCACGGGGGGTTGTGGGGCGAGGTATTCCTGGAGTCTGTACCTCCACTCTTCTGCCAATCCGTGACAGTTGAGCCGGATCCGCATCAGGAGATGGT
>DATKWP010000402.1:0-2982 GCA_035529535.1 Anaerolineae bacterium
TGAGCAGGCAGACGCGTAGTCTGTGCAAAACGCGGTGGCTCCTGTCCTGGGGGGTGGGGGGCAGTAATGAAAGGAGGATACCCATGGCGACCTATATTATGCTCAGCAGTGTGACCGACGAGGGGGCAAAGACCCTCAAGCAGCACGCCGCTCGCATCAAAGAGGTCAACAAGGAACTGGAGGAATTTGGCGTTAAGGTGATGGCCCAGTACGCCGTACTGGGGTCGTTCGATTTCGTCAACATCGTCGAAGCGCCCGATAATGTGACCATTGCGCGCGCCTCGGCCGAACTGGCTTCCCGCGGCAGCATCAAGATCCAGACGCTAGCCGCCATCCCCATTGACGAGTTCATCGCTGCATTCGAGTAAGTGCAGAGCCCCCCACCCCCTACCACGCTTTGCGCTTTGTGACTGTCAGAGGCAGGGGTTGGAATCAGATGGAGCAAGCCGGGATGATCATTCACCACGATCAGGATGCCGTCTTCACTGGCTATGAGTGGGCACGACGACTGGTCTTAGGATGGTGTGCGGCCGAGATCGAGGTGTGGGGAAAGGTAAGGTGACGTAGACGCCATCACGCTGGCTTGTCCAGGATTTCCCGCTCGATCTCCTCAATCAGGAACGACAGGTTGGGGCGGGTGAAGCTCAGGCCAGAGGCAGGCATGCGGTTGCGCTTGATATTCGGAGGAACGTGTTTATGGTGGGGATACGTCTTGGTTACAGTTCAGCGGTTTCACGCCCCGCCAGCGGGCGACGAGGGGGCCGAGCAGTAGGTCATCCTCGAATCTCCGGCTGAACCCGGCCAGGTCGAGGCCGAAGTGGTAGCGGTAGGCGATCTCGCCAGGCGATCTCGCCCAGCAGGCTGGCGGCGAACGGCGGTTCCAGTTCCTCCTCCGACCAGATCGAGAGCGCTATGCAGGCTGCGCTCACTCAGCAGGCGGCAGTTTCACCTCAACCCACGGCCTGTCCGTCAAGAGCGGCTCCAGGTCGGTACGCCGTGGCTGCGGCGTCCCATCTGGCACCAACAGCGTGTCTTTGAGACCCCCAGTCGTGTCATCCAGGAATTCAGATGGCGCGTACCGCTCACTTTCCTGGTAGCGGCGCGCCTGGCGGTCGCGCTTGCCCAGTTCTTCCATCAGGTTCCGGTCCGGGATCTGCCGGTAGCTTTTCGTGCGCTCCCGCCCGGTCGAGACAACAATGTCCGTGCGAGGCTGTGCCCCCTCCTGCCCCCAGAAGGTCAAGGCATCCAGGATTTTGTCCACCTCTGGGTACTTGCCACGGCTCCACGGCGCACCGTTGTGACTGCCATGATGGCCGACCCCGTTCCCGGCCCTCAGCGGCCTGCTCGCCCTCAGCGCCAGGCTGCGGCTCGCGGTCAAGTACATCGCGCAGTGCTGGCCTGATCTCCAGCCGCCAGTCTCCCTCGCTCAGCGCGGCCACCACCGGCGGCGTCCACACCCCCAGCGCCTCAAACGGACCATCGCCGTGCAGGCCCACCGCTCCGTGCGCCACCTGGCGGGCAACGTGTTGGCGGAGTTGCTCCAGGCGTGCTGCGCCTTTCAGTGCATCCTCTTGCGCCTGCGTGCCGGGCTTGCGCATCCACGAGAGCAGGTTGCCGCGCTCGTCGAACACCAGGGTGCCGCCGCACAGTAGTTCCGCATTCTGGTCGCGCAACGGCCCGAAATCCTGCCCTGCCAGGGGGACCTCCTCCCGCCACACGTACTGCACCACGATCTGGCGCGGCAGCCGGTGCGCCTGGCGGCCATACTTGCGCGCCTCAACCACGTCCACCACCAGGCCCTGGTTGATCGGAATGCGCAACCCAGCGCGGTTGTCATTCAAGAAGCAGTAAGCCGCCGTGCGCGAGCGGGCAATCTCATCCACCGGGTGGTACACCCGTAGGCGGGGCTCATCGCGTGCATCGAGCAGGCACTTGTCCGCGGCGCACGAGGATGCCGGCTCCGTGCACAGCCCGCGCTTGTGAAAGGTATCCCGGACCAGCCGGCAGTAGGCCTCGCGGCGCGGCGAGTCGAACGGCTCGTAATACTCGAAATGGCGCACCACCGCCTGGGCGTAATCAATGAACTGGATGTCCACCGGCGGGCAGAGATCCAAAGGCGGCCGTCTGAACGGAGGAGAACGTGTAATAGTATGGGCGTATGCCGTCCAGGCAGGCGTGTCCCGCCTCGTGGGCGATGATGTCGTGCGACAGGCAAGTATAGCGCGGCCCGTCTGCCAGCCCAGGCTCCCACCGCACCTCGATCGGCCGGATGCCCACCTGCGGGTTCAACCTCGCCACCAGGGGGTCCTGAGTATAGGCGTACACACCGTCCAGGTAGAGGCCGAGCCGCTCCCGCGACTCCTCGGTCAGGTAACCGGCTGCCTGCCTGATTGGCTGGCTCGCAAAAGAAACAGCCGGCCACCTACGTCGGACAGTCATTCCAGGTGAACGTCCCCCCTCATGATCAGCCACAGGTAGACCCCTTCTTGCCGGTGAGCGCAGCGAGGATCATCGCCGTTGCACACCCCACCCCGCTATCCACCACGATCGCACCGGTCGGGCAGTTCAACTGGCAGGCTCCGCATTCCATGCAGGATTCGGGCTGCACCAGCCGCGCTGTATTACCATCGGGTGCAAACACCCCATGCGGGCAGACCACGCTGCACATCCCACAGTTGATGCATTGCTCCGGCTCGTATCGTAACGTGTTGACTGCAGAGACACGCATCGGGATTCCTCGCTTCGCTCGGAATGACAATATCATAGGCTCCACATTCCGCTGTGCGGTCAGACGCGGAGCAGCCTTAAGACAATGGTCAGCACAATACCTGCCCCAAACATCCAGGCCATGACGGGCACGTAGGTGAATATCTCGCGCCTGACCCCGCTCCTGGACGTGAACGTGGTCGAGCCGGTAAAGTTCAGCGCCAGGAAGGCGGTCACTGGCGGTAGGGGTAACAGATAGGTCAGCGCTCTACCCAC
>DATKWP010000403.1:0-2903 GCA_035529535.1 Anaerolineae bacterium
CAAGAGCGCCAGGATGGTGAACGAGGACCTGGTGCCGCGCTTCCAGGACCCGGCCAACCGCTGGTTCGACTTTGGTCGCACGGGGGGCTACCTCCGCCACTGCATCCAGCGGCTGGCCGAGTCGCAACGGGAATACCAGGAGCTGCTCGCGGGGGTCAAAGACCTGCCGACCACCCGCACCCACGAGTACGGCTCCTACGTCGTCGAGGCGATCGAGACCAACCGGCCGGCGCGCATCAACGGCAACGTGCCCAACTGGGACCTGATCGAGAACCTGCCCAAGGGTTGCTGTGTGGAGGTGCCGTGCCTGGTAGACGGCAACGGCGTCCAGCCGACCGCCATCGGCCCGCTGCCCACCCACCTGGCCGCCCTCAACCGCACCAACGTCAACGTCCAGGAACTGATCGTCGAGGCCGCCCTGGCTGGCAACGCCGAGACGGTGGTCCACGCCGTCACGCTCGACCCGCTGACCGCCGCCGTCTGCACCCTGCCGCAGATTCGGGCCATGGTAGAAGAAATGCTCACCGCCCAGGCTCAGTGGCTCCCCCAGTTCCAGCAGACGTGATCAGGGATCAGGGATCAGAGACCAGGGTTCAGTATCCAACTTCCAACTTCCAACTTCCAAATATCCACCGGAGGTCATTCTGTGAGTGAGAAGATCCGCATCGGCATCATCGGCTGTGGCGTGGGGCGCTTCCATGCCCGCCAGTATGCCTCCATGGCCGACGTCGAGTTGGTGGCGCTGGCCGGGCTCGACCAGGACCGCTGCCAGGAGATTGCCAGGCAGCACAACATCCCACGCCTGTACCGCGACTATAGCGAACTCATCGCCCAACCCGACCTTGATGCGGTGAGCGTCTGCGTGCCCAATCACCTGCACGCCCCCATCACGCTCGCCGCGCTGGAGGCCGGCAAGCACGTGCTGGTCGAAAAGCCCCTCGCCACCACCGTCACCGACGGGGAGGCCATGGCACAGGCTGCTGCCCGTACCGGGCGCGTGCTGATGGTCGCCTTCAACTACCGCTTCCGGACCGACAGCCAGGCCCTCAAGCGGCACGTCGAGGCCGGCAAGTTGGGCGAGATCTACTTTGTGCACACCGGCTGGCTGCGCGACCAGGGCATCCCTGCCGGCGCCGAAGGCTGGTTCGGCGACAAAGCCCGCTCGGGCGGCGGCTGCCTGATTGACCTGGGAGTGCACATGCTCGACCTGGCACTGTGGCTGGCCGGGAACCCCCGTGTCCTCTCCGTCAGCGCCACCACCTACGCCAAACTGGGTCCGCAGGGACGCGGCTTCTTCCCCGGCATACGCTTCCAGGGCCAGCCTCCGTCCTTCGACGTCGAGGACCTGGTCACCGCCTTCCTGCGCCTGGAGAGCGGAGCCACGTTGACGTTAGAGGTAAGTTGGGCCGGCTATACTCAAAAGGGGGACCGCTTCTTCGTCTACCTGTGGGGAGACGAGGGAGGCGCGGAAATGAACGTCCCCAACTACACCCGCGAGGACACGCTGCGGCTGTACGCCGACGTCCAGGGAGTGCGCGCCGAGACCCGCCTCCAGATGGGAGCCGAAAGCGAACAGACCGTCACCGGCCAGTTCGTGCGGGCCATCCGCCAGGGCCGGGCCCTCTCCCCCACCGTTGAGGAAGGGCTCCAGGTCCTGCGCATCATCGAAGCCATCTACCGCTCCGCCGCCGAGGGGGAAGAGGTGGAGTTGTAGGGGGGAGATTCCTCGCTGCGCTCGGAATGACAATGTCCAACTTCCAACTTCCAACTTCCAACTTCCAATCTCCAATCTCCAACCTACCCAGAACAACGCACTCGCCAGAAAGGAAATTCCTCTCATGCCCAAGATCGCCTTCATCGGCGCCGGTAGTACCGTCTTCGCCAAGAACCTGCTGGGCGACATCCTGAGTTTCCCCGAACTGGCCGGCTCTACCATCAGCCTGCACGACCTTGACCAGGACCGGCTGCGCACTTCGGAGATCGTGGCCCGCAAAGTGGCCCACCAGGGTCATCTATGGCAACGTGCCCAACCGTGGCCTGATTGACAACCTGCCGCCGGATTGCATGGTCGAGGTGCCCTGCCTGGTGGACAAGAACGGCGTCCAGCCCACCCGCATCGGCGCGCTGCCGCCGCAACTGGCGGCGCTCATACAGACCAACGTCAACGTGCAAGCGCTGACCGTCGAGGCGGCCCTGACCGGCAAGCGCGAGCACATCTACCACGCCGCCATGCTCGATCCTCACACCGCCGCCGAACTGGACCTGGACCACATCTGGAACCTGGTGGACGACCTGATCGAGGCCCACGGTGACTGGTTGCCTTCGTACCATTAGAAACCAGGTTTCTGGGAGAAACCTGGTTTCCCAAGAACTGATCCCTGATCCCATCTATAGGAGGCTTTGACCATGCTTTACGATATGCCGCTCGAACAACTGAAAAGGTACCTGCCGCTCCGCGAAGAGCCGTCCGATTTCGACCCCTTCTGGCAGCAGACGCTGGCAGAGGCCCGCTCCTTCCCGCTGAACGCCGTCTTCGAACCGGTGGACTATGGCCTGCGTACGGTAGAGGCCTTCGACGTCACCTTCAACGGCTACGGCGGCCAACCCATTAAGGGCTGGCTGCTCCTGCCCCGCCAGCGCCAGGAACCGCTGCCCTGCGTGGTAGAGTACATCGGCTACTCCGGTGGGCGCGGCTTCCCCATCTCCTGGCTGGTGTGGAGCAGCGCGGGCTACGCCCACCTGGTCATGGACACGCGCGGCCAGGGCTACAACCCCCACCTGCAAGGGGACACCCCCGACCCGGAACCGGACGGCTCCAACCCCCACCATCCCGGCTCCATGACCCGCGGCATCCTGGACCCCAGGACCTACTACTACCGCCGCGTCTTTACCGACGGGGTGCG
>DATKWP010000404.1:0-2845 GCA_035529535.1 Anaerolineae bacterium
GCATGGTCGTTTCACCACGGGAAACCCGGCGCAACTTTGCGCTGGGGGTCTTGAACGGTACCACTTTCCAGTTCGCCGAGGCGCTGATTGATCCCCCCTTGGTCCTCACCTGGTTCGTCAGCCAGTTGACCCACTCCAATCTGCTGATCGGACTGGTAGCGCCGATGGGGGATGCGGGCTGGTTTCTACCCCAGATCTTTGTATCCACCCACATCCAACGCCTCCCGCTCAAGATGCCCAATTACGTGCTGAGCACTGTGATCCGCACCGCAGTCTGGCTCTTCCTGGTGGCCACAGTCTGGCTGGTGGACGATCCCCTCCTCCTGCTGGTCGCCTTCTTCGTCCTGTATGCCGTCGCCCGCCTGGCCTCTGGTCTGGCAGGTCTGACCTTCTTCGACATCGTGGCCAAGACGATCCCAACCCGCCGGCGGGGCTATTTCTTTGCCTGGCGGCAACTCTCGGGCGGCCTGCTGGCGCTGGGGAGCGGCTGGATCGTCAAGACGCTCCTCAATCACCCCGCTCTCCCCTTTCCCCGCGACCACGCCGTCCTCTTCCTCCTGTACACCGTCGTGATGGCCGTGGGAATGGGAGCGTTCAGCCTGATCCGGGAACCCCCTGGCACGGCCTTGCCCCCTCCCGTGACGATGAAAGAACAACTGGGGCTGGCCGGACGGCTCCTGCGTACCGACCGGATCTACCGGCGCTACCTGGCGGCGCGGCTAGCCCTGGGGCTGGCGGGCATCGCCCTCCCCTTCTACGGTATCTACGCCAGGCGCGCGCTGGGAGCACCGGATGGAATGGTGGGAATCTACATCGCCACCCGCGTGACGGCCACGCTGCTGTTCAACCTGCCCTGGGGCCGCCTAAGCGACCGGCGAGGGAATCAACTGGTGATGCGGCTGGTGAGCCTGGGCGGTGGAGCGACGGCCGGGCTGGCGCTGGCCCTGGCAGGAGCGGTATGGCTCCTGCGTCCCCAAGGGGCCTGGCTGCCCTACCTGGCCCTGCCGGTCTTTTTTCTGGACGGCACCATGCGGCCTGCCTACGTGCTGGTAGACAGCAACTTTCTGCTGGAACTGGTCCCCGAGACCGAACGGTCGCTCTACCTGGGGTTATCGAACACGCTGATCGGCCTCGTCGTCCTGCTCTGCGGGCTGGGCGGGCTGATCGTAGACGGGGTCGGCTTTGCGGGCCTGTTCGCCATATCGGCGGGACTGTGCCTGGCCGGGTACATCCTGGCGACCGGCCTGCCAGAGCCACGGACGAGAGTCCAGGAATAGGTCAGTCCCCGACCCAAGACATTGACGGACGCCCCGCTTCAGCGGGGATTCCCCGGCTGAAGCTGGGCGTCCGTACCGTACCGTTTCGCATCACAGACCAGGTCAGGCGCTCAAGATCGCCCGCGCTGCAATCAGCCCCGACGCCGAAGCCTGCACCAACCCCCGCGTGATGCCCGCCCCGTCGCCGCAGGCGTACAGCCCCCCCACCTCCGTCTCCAGTTGCGGCGTCAACTTGAGACGGTTGGAGTAGAACTTGACCTCCACGCCGTACAGCAACGTGTGGCGCGAGCACACGCCCGGCATCAACTGGTCCAGGGCGTGCATCATCTCCAGCACGTTGACGATGTGGCGATATGGCAACACCAGCCCCAGGTCCCCCGGCGTGGCACACTTGAGCGTGGGCACGACGATCGAACGGTTCAGCCGCTGGGCGTTGGTGCGGCGGCCCGCCTCCAGGTCGCCCAAGCGCTGCACCAGCACGCCGCCGCTCAGGAGGTTGGCCAGCCGGGCGATGGACTGCCCGTAGGTCACCGGGTCGTCGAACGGCTCGGTGAAATTCTTGCTCACCAGCAAGGCAAAGTTGGTATTGGCTGTCCGGTGGCCGGCGTAGGAGTGGCCGTTGACGGTGGTCACGCCGCCCGCGTATTCGAGCGTCACCTCGCCGTAGGGACACACGCAAAAGGTCCGCACCAGGTCGTCGAAGGCACGTGAGTAGTACAGGAACTTGAACTCGTAGAGCAGCCGGGTGATCGGCTCCGCCACCGTGGCCGGCAGTTCCACCCGCACGCCCAGGTCCACCGGGTTGCAGGTCAGGGCCAGTCCCAACTCGGCGCCGGCGCCCTTGAGCCATTCGGCCCCTTCCCGCCCTGGCGCTACGATCACCCGCGGCGATCTGACTACCTTCCCGCGCTTGGTTTCAACGCCGGCGACAGTCCCGCCGTTGACCATGATCCTCGCCACCGATGTACGCATCTCCACGTGGACCCCTCGTTCCACCAGGTCGGCGTACATGCGCGCCATGATCTCGGCGCTGCGCTCGGTGCCAATGTGGCGGATGGGAACCGAGACGAGGCGCAGGGCCGCCAGCGTGGCCTGTCTTTCCAGGACCTCGAACTCGTCGGTGCGCCCGCCGTAGACGACCGGGTTGGCACCGTAGGCCACGTACACGCGGTCTACCTCGTCAATCAGGACCTGGGCCTGTTCCTCACCCAGCACCTCGCCCAGGTGCCCGCCGGAGGCCGGAGAGAGGGTCAGTTTGCCGTCGCTGAATGCTCCAGCTCCCCCCCAGCCAGTCATGATCGAACAGGGCTGACAATGGGCGCACATCCGCCCCTCCCGCGCGGGGCAACGCCGCTTCTCGATGGGCGGCCCCTTATCAAAGATCGCTACACGAAGGCCCGGGCGGCGGCTCAATTCGAGCGCCGCAAAGATACCTGCCGGCCCTGCCCCCACGATCACCACGTCGTATTCCTGTTCAGGCATCATCACACTCCGGTGCACAGAGATCTGGCCCGTCGCCGGGCCAGTCATGCCGCTTCGCCAGATATGCCGCCACGCTTATGCCGCTG
>DATKWP010000405.1:0-3456 GCA_035529535.1 Anaerolineae bacterium
GCGATCCAGGACGAGGAGCCGACGTAGTTGTAGGCATCCCCCGGGTCCACGCTGCCTGCCCCCACGGTGGCACAGGCCCCATCACCCCCGCCGATGACCACCGGTGTGCCCGCCAGGAGGCCGGTCTCGGCGGCTGCCTGCGCGGTCACCTGGCCGATCACGGTCTGGGAAGGGCATACCGGGGGGAATTTGCGCGGGTCGAGCCCGACCGCCTCGATGATGTCCACCGCCCAGGTGCGCCGGGCCAGGTCGAACAGGTTGGTGCTGGAGGCATCGGAATAATCGGTGGCGAAGACCCCACTCATCTTGTAAGCGACGTAATCTTTGGCCTGCAGCACCTGGTGGGTGCAGGCGTATAGGTCGGGTTGGTGGCGCTGGATCCACAGCACCTTGGCCGCCGTGTAGGATGCGCTCGCGCGGTGCCCGGTACGGCGGTAGAGTTGCTCCATGCCGCAGCGCTGGACCAGCAATTTCTCCTCGGCAGTAGCGCGCTGGTCGGCCCAGATGATGGCCGTGCGCAGCGGCGCGCCTGCCGCGTCCACCGCCAGCGCGCCATTCATCATCCCGCTGAAACAGACGACGGCGACGTCGCCCGGGGCAACGGTGCTGGAAGCCAACAGTGCGCGGGTCGAATCCCGTACCGCCCGCCACCAATCGGCGGCGTCCTGCTCGGCCCACCCTGGACAGGAGTACGCGGTTTCATAACCGGCGAAGGCACTGGCCACGGGGTGTCCTTGCTCGTCGAACAGGCTGGCCTTGTTGCCGGTCGTCCCCAGGTCGTGGGCCAGGATATAGGAGCGTCGAGACATCCGGTTGTCCTTTGAATTCATAACGACGCGGATGAGTACACCCGTACCGGTGCACCGCCTGCGCCATGGACAGTATCACGGATAGGGAAACACACGATGGGACGGCAGAACATCCTCCCCAATGCCGTTCGAGGAGCCAATGACGTAACCCCCGCCGGGAGTCAGCCGGGCGCCGTATTCGCGCACCGCCGCTACGTACAATTCTATGGCATTTTCAGGCGGATGTCAAGAGTTTTCTGAGAATTTGAGGATTGCTCCAACAGAGCGGCGAACATCTTGTCAAGCCCCTGCGGTGTGCTATAATGGCCAATCCCTTTTTCCGTTGCGGTTCGCTTGCCGTTACGAACAGGAGGAGTGCCATGAACAAGATTGTGATCTCTGCAGGAGACGTATCGCTGCCGGCGGAACTGAACGACAGCCCCACCGCCCGCCAAATCTGGGAAGCGCTGCCCATCATGGGTACCGCCCAGACCTGGGGCGACGAGATTTACTTTGAGATCCCGGTGCAGGCCAACCTGGAGCCGGACGCCCGCGCTGAAGTCGAGGTGGGCGAGTTGGGGTACTGGCCGATGGGCCACGCCTTCTGCATCTTCTTCGGGCCGACCCCGTCCAGCGTGGACGAGCGCCCGCGGGCCTACAGCCCGGTCACCATCCTGGGGCACGTGCAGGGGGATGCCACCCGGTTCCGGGCCGTGCCGGATGGCGCGCGCGTAGAGATCGCGCGCGCGCGTACAGATCGTGCGAGTGCGTGAACCGGTCGCACACATCGAGGAGAAATCGCATCATCGTGGCTCAAGTCTCGGACAACAAACACGATATTCTACGTGACCTGGGAAATGGCCTGATCCTGCGGCGGGCGGTGGTGGCGGACACCGACGCGCTGGTCGCCTTCAACGCGGAAGTATTTCGCGAACCGGACCAGCAGGGCCCGAACGAAGCGACCGCCGTCTGGACGCGCGACATGATGGAGCACCGCCACCCGATCGTGGACGTGGGCGACTTTACGGTGGTGGAGGACACGCGCACGGGCAGGATCGTGTCGTCGCTCTGCCTGATCTCGCAGACGTGGTCGTATGGCGGGGTTCCGTTCGG
This sequence comes from Anaerolineae bacterium, assembly GCA_035529535.1. Lineage (GTDB taxonomy): Bacteria > Chloroflexota > Anaerolineae > B4-G1 > B4-G1 > DATKWP01. Next base: position 1,902 of record DATKWP010000405.1, read on the forward strand.
GGTTGGGCGGCCGGAGGCAGTGGCCACCCACCCGGATTACCGGCGGCGGGGCCTGGTGCGCGCCCAGTTCGAGGTGGTCCACGCGTGGAGCGCGGAACGGGGCCACAAGATGACAGTGCTCACGGGCATCCCGTGGTTCTACCGCCAGTTCGGTTACGAGATGGCGCTATCGCTCGGCGGCGGGCGCGGGGGTTACGTCCCAAACGTTCCCAAACTCAAAGACGGCCAGGCCGAAACGTATCGGGTGCGCCCGGCGACGGAGCGCGACCTGCCCTTCATGCGTCAGATGTACGAGGAGGCGATGAAGCGGTACCTGGTGGCATGCGTGCGCGATGAGCGGATATGGCGGTACGAGCTGAGTGGTCGCAGCAACAAGAACGACGACCGGCTGGAACTGCGTATCGTGGAGTCGGCGGATGGGGAGGCGGTGGGGTTCCTGGCGCATCCACCCCTTCTGTGGGGACAGACCCTGGCGACGGTGTTATATGAACTGAAGCCGGGGGTTTCGTGGCCGTCTGTGACGCTGGGCGTACTCAGGTATCTGCAGAGGACTGGCCAGGAATACGCGGCGCAGGCCCACAAGGAGTTCGAAGGGTTCGGATTCTACCTGGAGATGGAGCACCCGCTGTACCAGGCGATCCCCGAGCGCCTGCCACGCACGATCTGGCCCTACGCCTGGTACGTGCGCGTGCCGGACCTGGCTGGCTTGATACAGCACGTAGCGCCGGCGCTGGAGCGGCGGCTGGCGGAGTCGGTGCTCGCCGGCTACACGGGCCAGTTGCGGCTCAGCTTTTACCGGGACGGGCTGCGGCTGGTCTTCGAGCGCGGGCACCTGCGGGCAGCCGAGCCATGGAAGCCCACGATCATCACCGAGCGCTGGGTGCCGGCGTCCAGCGATGGAAGCGAGGCCGAATTTCCCGATCTCACCTTTTTGCAGCTGCTGTTCGGCTACCGCACGCTGGAGGAACTGAGTTACGCCTTCCCCGATTGCTGGGCGGAGGCCGACGAAGCGCGGGTATTGTTGCAGGTGTTGTTCCCCAGGCAGCCGTCGCTGGTCTGGGGGGTCGCATGACACGGGAGGTACAACGATGGACTTTGGTCTGGTGATCGCCAATGGCACCGTGATTGACGGCAGCGGCCGGCCCCGTGTGCGGGCCGACGTCGGGATCCAGGGCGGCAGGATCGCCGCCATTGCTACCGGCGAGCGATTGTCCGGCCGGCAGGTGCTCGACGCCAGTGGCCTGATCGTGGCACCGGGCTTCATTGACGTCCACTCCCACGGAGACTGGATCCTGCCCCTGCCCGACCACGACCAGATCCTGGCTCCGCTCGTCTTGCAGGGCATCACCACGCTGGTCACCGGCCAGTGCGGCTTCTCGCCTGCCCCGGCCACGGAGGAGGCCACTCCCCTGGTAGACGGCTTTTCCGAGATGCTGCGGGAGCGGGCCTTCCCCTACCGCTGGCGTACTATGGCCGAGTTTCTGGGCACTCTGGAGCACGAGGGCTTGCTGCTCAACGCGGCCTTCCTGGTGGGGCACGGCACGTTGCGCTACGC
>DATKWP010000406.1:0-6527 GCA_035529535.1 Anaerolineae bacterium
GCCGGAACCTTGGCCGCTTTGGCCTTTTCGATGATGGGCTGAAAATCCTCCGCGTGCAGCGGCTCCAGGACCGTGCCGTCCCACTTGATCCGCTCTCGCACCTCGTGTACGTCGCGCCGTGGCACCAATCGTTCGGGCTTGTGGTACTTGAGCTTGTACAGTTCTGCCCGGTCGCCGCGGGCGATGGTGTAGGTATCGCGTAGCCCGGCCGTGGTCACGAGCAAGACCCGCGCCCCCTTGCGCTCCAGGAAGGCATTGATCCCTACCGTAGTGCCGTGCACCAGGAATTCTATGTCGCCAGGGGTAGGGATGAGCTGCTGAATACCTTGTAAGACAGCCAGGGAAGGGTCCTTGGGGGTCGAGAGCAGCTTTCCGGCGAAAGCCTGTCCTGAGTTACTCTCCATCACGACAAAGTCTGTAAACGTGCCGCCGATGTCGGCGGACACACGGTAGCGGTATTGGTTCATGTGGCTTAGCCCTTCAACCCGCTCACTGCGATCCCCTGGATGAAGTAGCGCTGCGCCAGGAAAAAGATCACAATCATAGGTATGATCATCATCGTCGAAGCGGCCATGAGTAGGTCCCAGCGCGTCCGCTGCCACATAAAGGTCCTGAACATCGCCAGGCCCAGGGCGACGGTCCACTTGTTTGGTTCTTTCGACAAATATAGCAACGGCCCCATATAGTCGTTCCAACTCCAAATGAAGGTAAAGACTGCTACTGTCGCCAGGGCAGGCTTGGCCAGGGGCAGCATGATCCGGCTGTAGATACCAAACTCGCTGCACCCATCCACGCGCGCTGCATCAGCCAGTTCCTCGGGCAGGCTGAGGAAGAACTGCCGCAGGAGGAAGATGAAGAACGCGCCACCCCCGCTGGCCGCGAAGAAGTGCGGCACAGTGAGTGGAAAGAAGGTATTCACCCAACGCATACGGCTATAGAGCACGAAGGTTGGGATCATCAAGACCACACCGGGCAGCATCATGGTGGACAACACGACGCCAAACCAGAAATTCTTGCCCGGAAAATCAATGCGCGCCAACGCGTAAGCACACAGTGAGGCAGACCCCAGGATGGCGATCTCGTTAAGGATGACGATGAAAAAGGTATTCTTGAGATAGATGCCAAAGCCTGGATGGCGTAACGGCTTGGTGGTCCAGGCGTCGATGTAGTTCTGAAATTGGGGGGGGTTGGGAATCCACTTCGGTGGATACTGAAAGACCTCCAACTCCGTCTTGAGGGAGCTGGTGACCAGCCACAAGAAGGGCAGCAGCATCACACAAGCCCCGACAAGCAACAACGTCCATATTAAGGCGCGCCACAAGCGCTCCCCATTGACCAGTCGCCCGATCGCCGGCCTGCCTCCAGACGCTCGCCTTACGGAAACGGTTTCACTTTGCATGGCCATACTGCCTCCTATAGTGCTTCATAGTACACCAGACGACCCACATATCTGAAGATGAGCAACGTCAATCCCAGTATGATGAAGAAGAGGATCCACGCCAGCACAGCCGCGTATCCCATGTTAAAGTATTGGATCCCGGTCCTATAGGTGTAGAGCACGTAGAACAGCGTTGCATTTTGTGGTCCACCTGCGGTGATCAGATAGCCCGCGGTGAAAACCTGAAAGGAACCGATGATGCCCATAATCAGGTTGAAGAAGATGACCGGCGAGATGAGCGGAATCGTCACATGCCGCAGCTTAGCCCAGCGGCCCGCTCCGTCAATCTCGGCTGCCTCGTACAGCGTCTCGGGAATCCCCTGCAGCCCGGCCAGGTAGATCACCACGGTGTAACCCAGTCCCCATAAGCCCATGATGATCAAGGCCGGCATGGTCCATTCTGGATCCTGAAGCCACGGGACCTTGGGCAGGCCCAAAGCGCGCAGCAGCGCATTCACCAGGCCGAACTCCGTGCTGAACACAAAGTTCCACAGCACCGCGTTCGACACCGCCGGCACGATGCTAGGGAGATAATAGATGGTGCGAAAGACCGCCATCCCGCGCACCTTGGCGTTCAGCAGCAGCGCGATGAGAAAGGCCAACACCAGACTTACCGGAACCGAGCCAAGCGTATAGTAGGTGGTGACCTTTAGCGACTGTAGAAAAAGCGTGTCCCGGAAAATATGTCTAAAGTTCTCCAATCCGATAAAAGTCGGATCCTGGATCATATTCCAGTCAAAGAAGGTCAGCCAGACCGCGACTAACGCGGGCACCAAGAACCACAAGAAGAAACCCAGTATGAAGGGCAACATGAAAAGGTAGCCGGTTACAGCCCTTTTGCCCTTCGCCGTTCGCGGCCAAAGACGCCCCAACCAGCGAGTTTGCACACTCACGTCCTACCTCCTTTGGCGACCCCGGCCGCGCAGGGCCGGTTGCCGCGCGCAGCCGACCCCACGCAGCCGGGGTTCGTCTCTTTGGGCTGATTCGGCGAGTTACTCATCAGCTCCGGCGGCTCCGGTTTGTCGCCGAATTAGCCGCATTGCATACACCTATCAGGGCCTGGCTTGCTCCTCCTCCATGATGCGGTTGGCCTCTGCCACCGCTGCCGGCAAGACGTCCGCGGCCTTCGCGTCGCCGATCCAGATTTTGTCGAAAGCTGGCGTAAGAACGGTCTCGGCGGCCTTTACGTATCCCACCGGCATGGTGAGGTAATGGCCATACTTCGGCGCGTACTCGGTGACGATGAGCTCGTACCCTTCCGGGTGTACGGGCGGGGTGCACCAGCGGGCGATGGCTTCGTCGGTCATCAGCGCGGTCTGGCTTGGCAGCCACAGCCCGGCCTGACAGTAGCGCTCCTGGAACCACGGCAAGGAGAGGAAGCGGATCAGCTTCCACACCTCCTCCGGATGCTCCGTCGCCTTCACAATCGTGATTATATGGGCCTGCATGTCGGTACCCGGTCGGGTCATCTTGGGCAGCACTCCAGTGCCCAGCCCTCCCTCGATCTGCCACAGCCAGTTCACGGACCAAGAACCGGTATTGTACAGTCCCACCTTCTTGGTCGACAGGAAATCTGCCTCGGCCATGCCCAGAGTCTCAAAGGCTGCCTGGTTCAGCGCCACCTGGTGGACCAACGTCAGGTCCGCGACGCGCTGGATCGCCTCCATCGCTGCCGGGTTGTCGAGAGCGATCTTCCCGGTCTGCGGGTCCACCCAGTCAACGCCATTGGATTGGACCGCCGCGTGCAGCGGGATCCACCAGGTCGGCCAGTAGGCCCCCCAGCGATCGATGCTGTCGGCGTCGAACCCCGATTCTCCCGGATGTTTGCCGTTAGTGTCCACGGTCAGTTGCCGCGCGATCTCCAGGAACTCGTCCCACGTCCAGGCCTCGTCTGGGTCGTTGCTGGGCGGCTCGATTCCCAACTCGTCGAAGAGCGACTTGTTGTAGTAAAAGTGAGGCGCCACCCAGCAGGAGCCGATGCCGTACCATTCTCCTTCGTACTCGCAGCGGTCCCGTTCCTGAGGCTGGATCCAGTAGTCCGGAGCCGACAGCACTGGGTCGGCCGCGATGCGGTCGGAGATGCCGAGCAGCAGTTCGTACTTGCAGAAGGTTCGATAGACATCGCTCTCAACCCTGGCGCAGTCGGGCGGCGTACCGGCGGCGACCAAGGTCAGAAGTTGCTCCAGTCTCGACACCGTCTCCGGCTGCTCCACCTGAACCCACTCGATGTTGGGGTTCTCCGCCTGGAACTTCTCCTGTTCCTCGGCACGCAAGTCTGCGGTTCCTGGCTCGCCCAGAAACTCGATCGTCACCTTCTCGGCAGGTGGTGGTGCCTGGGTCGGTTCTGCAGGTGGAGCCTCAGTGGCTTCCGGAGGGGCAGTCGTTGCTTGTGGCTGGCAGCCTGCCAGCAGAGCCGCACTGCTCGCTGCTCCTGTCAAGAGCAGGAACTCTCGCCTACTCAAACGTCGGGTATTCACGGTTCTTCCTCCTTATGAGACTTACCTACCTTAGCCATTGTTCAGATTTCGTCACACAGTCAAACCAGGAATCCGGGCTTCTCTTAATCAACCGTTCTCCACCTCCTTTCATCACCCTGGCCACGGACGAAACGTGGGAGAATTGCCGTTGAGGCTCTCACCTGAGATCTCTTCATCCACTCCCCGGATCTCAACGAAGAAGACGTTGCCTCCGTATGATGCTGCCCTGTTCTGGTTCGAATTCCCACCCCCCCTTTCTGGCCCCGCAAGATTGGCGCACCACCAGTTCGCCCCGAATCAGCATCGGTTCCAACGCTTCAACTTCCCCGGCGATGAGGCGCAGCAGGGACTCTGCTGAAGTGCGCCCCATCTCCTCGCAGGGCATTCTGACGGTCGTGATCGCCGGTCGAACGAAACCGGAGAAATCACGATCATCGTATCCCACGACAGTGATGTCTTCAGCCACTCGCAATCCTGCCTCTTGGACAGCATAGATCACGCCGAGAGCCATCAAATCGTTCGCGGCGAAAATGGCTGTAGGGAGGGGCCACAATGCAATCAGCCGTTGAGCCGCGGAATACCCACTTTGCACTTCCCAATCGCCTCCATCTACCAATGCTGGGTCAAAAGGCACCCCCCAGGCCGCAAGTTCTTCCTGGTAACCAGCCATCCGGTTGATGGTGGCGTCCCACCCCTCTGGTCCGTTGATGAAAGCGATCCGCTGATGGCCTAATCCGGCCAGGTGCCTGACTGCCAGCCGTGCTCCGCAGCGATCATCAGGAACCACAGATTCCTTGTCAAGCAGACTATGATAGGGACTGCTGGACCGGCCCTAATCCTCTTCGGGGTCCACGATCTCGGGCAGTAGGCCCATCTCACCCAACGCGGCCACCAGGCGCGGCCAATCCTGCTTGCGCACCACAGCGGTCGTCGGCCCCACCTGCTCCTGGATGAACCGCCGGGTGCGCGGCGACGATTTGATCTCTGCCATCAACTTCTCGCTGGAGAGGCGCAGCAGCACTGCCCGTTCCAGCCGGGCCTCGGCCCCGTGCGTGTCCCAGTGTGTCAGCGCCCCTTCGATGAAGCGGGGGATGGGTGCACCGGTAGCACGGCTCAGGAACTCCAGTACCCGCGCCACAGGTATACCCTGCCGCCGTGCACGCTCGAGTGAGGTGGGTGTGAGCCGGTACACGGCTGGCGCTCCCGGGTCGCCGGTGCGCACCCAGTCGGCGACGCGGGCCAGTTGGAAACGTTCGTACCGCCTGGCTGAGGGGGCGAGGATCGTAAAGTCGGGTTGTATGGCCAGGGGGGCGGGTGCCGGTTCAGGTGGGGGCTCCGCCAGGCCGAGAAAGGTCGCCCCTGCCTGGCTCAGGCGAAAGGCGGCCGGTGTTCCGCCGGGAGTGGTTACCCCCAGGTCGGCCAGCCCCAGCCAGGCCAGTGGCCCCGCGATCAGGTAGCGGATGAGCGCCCCTTCGACGCCGTCCCAACTTTCGAAGCCGGACAGGTACGCGCCGGTGGCCACGTCGCGAATGTACCAACTCGTGTAATCGCCGTCGGGCCGCTGGAAATCCGGTTCGGCCTGTTTCACCGCAGCCACGAAGTGACCGAGGGCATACCAGGTTTGCGGCCTGCACTGCTGCAAGTGGCGGATGATCGCCTGGCGTGCGAGCAGCGGGTCGTTCCGCCAGGCCCCCGTATCTTCAGGACGGAGCGTGGCGACGTGAAACAAATCATTCCAGGTCGGATCGTCTCGCCAGCCTTGGGCCAGCACATCCCGTTGCTGGCCGCAGGAGGATTGGAGCCAGGCAGCCGCCGGGCCAGGGTCGGGGCGCAGGCACCGGCCTGAAAGAGCCGGTGCTGGGCTGGTCACCCGCAGCCATCCCAGGTGTTGGACCAGGTGGTGCAAGAAAGCCAGCCGTGCGGGATCCGCATCGTGCAGGCGACGGGCCAGGCGGGCCTCGTGGTGAGCGGGCCACCCGCCCTCGGGGTTCGGGCGCAGTCGCTCGTTCTGGAGGTACGCCAGCAGCGTGCACACGTCGTCCAGGAGTGCATCGCCGGCCGGGCGTACGGTGGCGGGCTCGGAGGCTGGCTCGAGCGCGATGGTGGACGGTGGAGTGGAGGGAAGCGGCAGGTGGGCGCGCAGTTCGGGTGGGACGAAGACCACTTCGTAGGCTCCCTCAGCGGCCTGCTCGAAGGCCCGGGAGATGAAACCGTTGTACCACAGTCCCTCGGCAGTGGATACCGGCTCCTGCCAGGGCTGTTCTCGCTCCAGCCGCCCTGGCCCCATGGCGCGCACCTCCCCCCACCGGCGAGTAAAGACCCGCAGCGGCATCCGCCCCCCGCCAGCAAGTAATGTTCCCAACGCCCGGCGCTGATCGTCCGGCAGCGCATGCCAGGCATTGGTGATGGCCTCAGGCGTTGCCATCGCGGCGGCCAGTTGGGCTGCCGCATCCCGCTGGCGGTTGGTGGTCAGTTCGACGTCCCAGAAGCGAGCGATGGCCTGCAGGCGGGCCAGTTCGGTGTCAATCAGGCACTGGTGGAGTGGGCGCATAGATTACCTCTCGCCTACAACTTGAGGTGTTCGGGTTGCGTATTCAGTTGAAGAGGCTATA
>DATKWP010000407.1:0-3765 GCA_035529535.1 Anaerolineae bacterium
CGGCGTCGGCGGCAGGTTGGTCAGTTTATACTGGGGCTGGAAGCGGGTAAAGTGGAGGGGCACGTCGGGGCTCACTTCCTGCGCCACCCAGCGGGCGAGGTCCCGCAGTTGATCCAGGCTGTCGTTCAGCGTCGGCACGACCAGGTTGACGATCTCCAGGTGGATGCCGCTCTCGTAGATGGTGCGGATGGCCTCCAGCACCGGCTGCAACTCCCCCCCGCACACCTCCCGGTAAAAGCCCTCGTCGTACCCCTTCAGGTCCACCTTGATCGCGTCCACCGCCGCGCACAGTTCCTTCAAGGGCTCCGGGTTGATGAACCCATTCGAGACGACGACGCTAACTAGCCCTACCTCCCGCGCCAGGCGGGCCGTGGCCAGCATATACTCGTAGAAGGCGGTCGGCTCGGAGTAGGTGTAGGCGATCACGGGGGACTGGGACTGCCGCGCATAACGGACCACGGCCTCCGGCGGCAGGTCGGTGTTGTCGGTCTCCTCCGGCGGGACCTGGGAAATGGACCAGTTCTGGCAATACAGGCAGCGCAGGTTACATCCGGCAGTCGCCAGCGAGAAGGCGGCGGCGGTGGGGAGGAAGTGGTAGAAGGGCTTTTTCTCGATGGGGTCCACGTGCACCGCACAGGGGTTGCCGTAGACCATCGAGTAGAGCCGGCCCTGGCGGTTCTCCCGCACCCGGCAGTGGCCCCGCTCGCCGTCGGCGACGATGCAGCGATGAGGACAGAGGGTACACTGGACGTAGGTGCCGGCGTGGGGGACGTGGCAGTAGGAAACAGGCAGCGGCTCCTCGGTCGTGCTGTGGCAGGCGGAGCAGTTCAGCGCCCCCTCGCTGGCAAAGGAGGCATAGTAGCGCGCCTCGACCGACCACCGTCCCGGTGGCTCGACCGGCGCAGCCTCGCCCAGGCCTGCCGGGGGCCGTTCCCACCAGCGGCGGCCGGAGAGGCCCGCGGCGACCCCCACCCCGCAGGCAGCCAAGGCCCCGGCGCTGAGCAGAAACTGACGCCGTGTAATGCGGCTCATCACCCACCTCTACGAACGTAACACGGAACACGCAACACGCAGCACGTGTTCCGTGTTGCGTGTTCCGTGACTCCTTCAGAACCCATGCAGGGTCTCCAGGCGCACGGTGCGCACCAGCCAGGGCAGGCCGGCGAAGGTGAAGAGCACCAACCCGAAGCCGACGACGACCAGCGCGGCCCACCGCCGCCCGCGCCAGCGGGGCAGCGGGCACACGTGCAGGATCAGGAGCATCCACAGCCAGGTGACCAACGCCCAGGTCTCCTTGGGGTCCCAGCCCCAGTAGCGGCCCCAGGCGTTCTGTGCCCAGATCGCGCCGGTGAGGATGCCCAGGGTGAGCCAGGGGAAACCCAGCGCGATGGCCCGTTCCATCGTGCGCTCGACCTCCTCCGCGGCAGGCCAGCGTGGCCGGCCCTCCTTGAACACCAAGCGCATGAGGCCCAGCCCGGCGGCCACGCCGCAGGCCGCGTACCCGGCCAGCGCAGTCAGGACGTGGATCTGCAGCCAGATCGAGCGCAGCGCCGGGAGGAGCGGTGCCACTGCCCGGTCGCCTGCGGGGCGGGTGACCGCATAGGTGGCGACCACCAGCGCCACCGCCAGCACGAAGGCCCCGGCCTCGCGCTTGCGCCAACTGGCCTCCAGGAGCAGGTAGATGGTCAGAATGGCCCAGGTGAAGCAGAGGGCGAACTCGTAGCGGTTGGTCAGCGGCCAGTGGCCGGCCGCCAGGCCGCGCTGGACGAGGCCCGCCGTCAGCGCCCCCCAGGCGACAATGGCCAGCCCTGTGGCTACCAGGCCAACCCAGCGCCCCCCACGGACCAGATGGACCACGTAAGCGGCGGCTACCAGCCAGAGCAAGGCATAGCAGGTGAGTACACCCGTTAGCGTAAACATCCTACTGAACCAAAAACCTATGACAAGCCAGGGTAGTGAGCACTTTCCACTCGCCCTTTCACCCGTTCCAATAACTCCCGCTCCGTCCGGTGACTGGCTCGCTCAATGGCCTCGTCTATCGGGAACCAGCGCACCTCCTCGACCTCAAAGTCGTGCTGGGCGACGTCGCCACCGCGATAGGCCATGAGGAAGTAGTAGACCTTCTTGTGGTAGCGCACCTTCTGGCCGCCCTCATCCCACCAGTACCAATACTCGATTGGCTCCAGCCGCTCGACGATTTCGGCCTCCAACCCCGTCTCCTCGCGCACCTCGCGCAGCGCCGTCGCCTCCAGCGACTCCCCCTGCTCCACCAGTCCCTTGGGCAACGCCCAAACCTCACCTCCCTGGATAGCGATGAGGGCGACCTCGAGTGGCCCGGCCGGATTGCGGCGGCACACCACCCCACCGGCAGAGAGCTGAAAGCGCGTCGTCAATCCATGCCCTCCTCCGCGCTTTGTGCTGCGCGCCCGATTTCCTCCACCAGCTCCGCGAACTCGCGCTCAAAGCCATGGCGGGTGAGTACACCCGTTGCACGCCGGCCGGCCTGGCCGGCCAGGCACAGCACCCCCTGCGGGCCGATGCGCGCCCGCACGCAGGCGTGGGGGAAGTTGAAACTCACCGTCATCCCCAGGAGCAGCAGGAACCCCGCCGCGATCACCAGGCCGTAGCCTGGATCGCGCACGGCCAGCAGCGTCACGCTGTAACGGCCCTCGGTTCCTCCGTAGCCATGCAGGTGAAACCCGACAGACCCGTAGGTCAACGGCACGACCACCCGGATGGTGCCGTGCGCCACCTGCTGGTCACCTGCAAAGACGGTCACCAGGGCCTCGTAATCCGCCACGCTCCCATCGGGATAGCGTGCGACGGTGAACCCGGCGTTGCGCAAGGCCAGCCCGCTCCCGTGCCCTACCTGAGCCGTTTGATCCGGCCCGACGGTGACCTCCTCGCGCCAGCCAACCAGGCCGCTGAGTGCCACCCCCGCCAGCAACAGCCACACCGCCAGGTGGGTGACCAATGTGGCCAGCACCGCCAGCCGGTGGCGGTCACCCCGCAGATAGGTGAATCTCCCTTCGGCTTCGCTCAGGGCAGGCTCCTCCGTAGTAACGACTTCAGTCGTTCGCACCCGAAAGCCCCGCTGTTCCAGTCGTTCACGCACGACCCCGACCAGGTCTACCGCCGGGAGCGCGCCCAACCGGGCCGTGTGCGGAGCATCGTCGAACACGGCCTGCGAGCAGCGCACCGGCTGGCGGAAGGCACGCCGCCACAGCCCCCGCCAGCGGTCGAGCGTACACATCAGCGTCGCCACGACCAACAGTGCCAGCGGCACCAGGAACACGGGCGAGCGAAAACAGCGGAAAGCCCCCACAGCAACCAGCGCATCCGCCAACCCACCATAGCGGCCGCACACCGCCTCCTCCCACCGCGCCGACCGCTCCGGATCAGCTGCCACCAACGGCGACAGTTGCGGGAAGCAGGAGCCGAGCACCGCCAGCAGCAGCACGACGAGAATAAGCACGGCCGCCAGGTCCATCCGGCTCAGAAAACGGCGGACTCGCTGCAGGATTTGGGATTGCGGATTGCGGATTACGGATTCACCATTCGCCATTCGTCAACCGCTCATCACTGATCACCGATCACTGATCACTGATCACCGATCACCGATCACCATTCGCGATTCGTCTCGCCGCCGTTACCAGGCCAAAACAGCCGGTGAGCATCATGTCGCCGTGAGGGGCAGCGAAGTGGTAGCCCAGGCTGGCGGCCAGGTGGCGCTGCGGGCCGGTCACGGCCACGAAGCCGAAGCCC
>DATKWP010000408.1:0-2173 GCA_035529535.1 Anaerolineae bacterium
GCTCCATACCTGGTCGGGCAGCGTCAGTTTTCCCACGTCGCGGGCGATGTCGTCAATGCGCCCCAGGAGCGAGAGCGGGTTGACCAGCGCCCCCAGCCCGGTGAGGGCCAGGCTGGCCGCCGCGTCCAGCCAGCGCTGCTCTCCCACGGTCACCCGTACGCCCCCCTCGACCGGCGCGATGCCGACGCTGAGGGCGGAGCGGGCCGCCCCCCAGCCCAACTCGCGGGTGGCGATCTGGACCATCAAGTGCCCCTCCTGGCCCATTACCTTCTGTGCCATCAGGTCACCGTGATTGAAGCGCGCGATCAGCGCGTCGGCCAGTCCTGCCGGATCAATCTCTCCTCGATACGTCTTTTGCTGTTGCTCCACCTTCCCTCCCTGCTGCCGCCATTCATCGCTCTGTCAACTCTATGAGCGCCAGGCGCTCCATGAAGCGAAAATACTCCACCAGCAGGTCCGTGGTCTCCAGGCCCGCCTCCAGCGCGATCTGCCGGCCGATCTCCGCCACCGTGCGCCGTCCATCGGCCCAGTATTGGGCCAGTGCCAGCACCGTGTGCGATGCCCGCTGTCCAATCCGCTCGTTGAGCTCCCACCATTCGTCCCGCCCCGCCTCGTCCAGGCGACCCACGTAGCCCTCGACCTCCAGCGGCCCCCGGAAGCGCCGGTGGGGAACCAGGCAGGCGGCCTCGGTGTGTTCTTCTACGCCGTTTGTGCTGTGGGGTAGCGCGCCGGCAGCGCGGGCGAACTCGCTCTTGGCGAAGGCCGTGTCTTCGGCCTGCCAGCGACTCACGTCCATACCGCTCGCAGCCCCCGAGACGGGGGCGTTCCGCGGGGCCAGCCGGGCCAGGCTTGCCAGTGCCTGCCGGTGCCGTTCGGACTGGTATTCGATCTGGCAACGCAGCCCCTCGCGGTCTGGCCCGTCTTTCTCTCCTGCCTCAGTTATTGCTCCCTGTACTGTCCCGATGACCTGCTGCCGGAAACGGGCCGACATCTCGGAGGCCAGCCAGTGGACCTCGGGCTCTCCGGCCTGGGCCAGCCAGTAGGTGTAGGCGGCCGCCAGCACGCAGACCTTGCCCAGCATCGCCGGGTCTACCTTGTCGAGCGTGTCGGCCGTCGTGTGGTAGAACTTGTCCGGCCACTGGATGATCATCGGCATCGGCACTCCCACGCTGGGGTCGGAGAAGACGTAGTGATCGGAGCCGCCGCTGAACGGAGTGAGGGCGTGCCGGAACAGGGGATAGCCGCCCAGTTGAGCGTGGGTCTTGACCTCGGGGAAGAGCATCTCGCGTAGGCGCGCCAGCAGGTCGTAGGTGAAACTAGGCAGCGCATCGGGCGGGCGCTCCAGCAGGAAGGAACTGCCGCACTGCACCTGATCCTGCCCCACCATGTCCAGGTTCAGCCCGGCCACCATGTGTGGGATAGATGATTCGTGGGCCGCCAGGTAGGCGTACGAGCCGGTCATCTCCGGCACCCACAGGAAGCGCAGCGTGCGGCGAGGCTGGGGCAGCGCTCCGCGCGCGATGAGGGCTTGCAGCGCTCGCGCCACCTCCAGCACCGCGGCTGCCCCCGAGGCGTTGTCGTTGCACGAGGGCCGGGGGTGGCACAGGTGGCCGACCAGCACAACTTCCGGATGTACACCATCCGCCTCCTCGCACTGGCCGGGGATGGTCGCACTGACCACTTCCAACGAGCCGTCGTAGAGGCGGGCATCCACGTGGGCTCGCACGCGTACCGGCCCTTCCCCCGGATGTACTCCATCCGCATTCTCCTGGCGTTGCCGGATCAACCGGCGCAGCCGTTCCCCCTCCCGGGGACTGAGGGCGAAGCCGAAGCACTTCGCCGGGCGTGGGAGCCCGGCCTGCTCTCCCTCGCCGTACCACCAGAAGGAGGTATACTGGATCGCCTCGGGCAGCGCCCAGGCGGGGCGCACGGGTTCCCCCTCCGCCATCCCGTCGAAGAGAATGCCCACCGCGCCCCGCCGCAGCACGGCCAGGTCGTGCACTCGGCCGACCCGGCCCCGCGTGAGCACGATCTTGCCGGCCACGTCCAGCCCCTCGTACTCTGTCGCGGCCTCCCCCTTCTCGACTGCGACCACTTCGAGCTCGCCATCGAAGGCCGCACTGCGCGCAATCAGCGAGATCGGCACGTCGTGGTAATCGGCCAGTTTGCGCGC
>DATKWP010000409.1:0-2157 GCA_035529535.1 Anaerolineae bacterium
GCTCCATACCTGGTCGGGCAGCGTCAGTTTTCCCACGTCGCGGGCGATGTCGTCAATGCGCCCCAGGAGCGAGAGCGGGTTGACCAGCGCCCCCAGCCCGGTGAGGGCCAGGCTGGCCGCCGCGTCCAGCCAGCGCTGCTCCCCCACGGTCACCCGTACGCCCCCCTCGACCGGCGCGATGCCGACGCTGAGGGCGGAGCGGGCCGCCCCCCAGCCCAACTCGCGGGTGGCGATCTGGACCATCACGTGCCCCTCCTGGCCCATTACCTTCTGTGCCATCAGGTCACCGTGATTGAAGCGCGCGATCAGCGCGTCGGCCAGCCCTGCCGGATCAATCTCTCCTCGATACGTCTTTTGCTGTTGCTCCACCTTCCCTCCCTGCTGCCGCGTTCATCTCTCTGATAACTCTATCAGCGCCAGCCGCTCCAGGAACCGCCAGTACTCCATGAGCAGGTCGGTGATCTCCAGGCCCGTCTCGAGCGCAATCTGCCGGCCAATCTCCGCCACCGTGCGTTGGCCGTCCGCCCAGTATTGGGCCAGTGCCAGCACCGTGTACGACGCCCGCTGTCCAATGCGCTGGCCGAACTCCCACCACTCGTCTCGCGTGGCCTCGTCCATCCGCCTCACGTACCCCTCGACCGCCAGTGGCCCACGGAACCGCCGGCGGGGGACCAGCCACGTGGCCTCTTCGTTTTCCCCCAGGGAATTGCGGATGGGTGCATCCGTCGTCCGCTGGGGTAGCACGTCGGCGACGCGGGCGAACTCGCTCTCGGCAAAGGCTGTGTCTTCGGCCTGCCAGCCGCTCACGTCCACCGGGGCCAGCCGGACCAGGCTCGCCAGCGCCTGCCGGTGCCGTTCGGATTGATATTCGATCCGGCAACGCAGAGCCTCGCGGCCTGGCCCATTTTCGTCACCTGCCTCCGTCAACGCCCCCTGTGCCACCCCGATGACCTGCTGCCGGAAGCGAGCCGACATCTCGGAGGCCAGCCAGCGCGCCTCCGGCTCTCTGGCCTGGGCCAGCCAGTAGGTGTAGGCGGCGGCCACCACGCACACCTTGCCCAGCATCGCCGGGTCCACCCTGTCGAGCGTGTCGGCCGACGTGTGGTAGAACTTGTCGGGCCACTGGATGATCATCGGCATTGGCACCCCCACGCTGGGGTCGGAGAAGATGTAGTGGTCGGAGCCGCCGCTGAACGGGGTCAGGGCGTGCCGGAACAGGGGATAGCCGCCCATCTTGGCGTGGGTCTTGACCTCGGGCAGGAGCATCTCGCGCAGGTGTACCAGCAGGTCGTAGGCGAAACTGGGCAGCGCATCGGGCGGGCGCTCCAGCAGGAAGGAACTGCCGCACTGCACCTGGTCCTGCCCCACCATGTCCAGGTTCAGTCCGGCCACCATGTGTGGGATGGACGATTCGTGGGCCGCCAGGTAGGCGTACGAGCCGGTCATCTCCGGCACCCACAGGAAGCGCAGCGTGCGGTAAGGCGGGGGCAGCGCGCCGCGCGCGATGAGGGCTTGCAGCGCCCGCGCCACCTCCAGCACCGCGGCCGCCCCCGAGGCGTTGTCGTTGCACGAGGGCCGGGGGTGGCATAGGTGGCCGACCAGCACGACTTCTTCGTTGCTCTGGCCGGGGATGGCCGCGCTGACCACTTCCAACGAACCATCGTATAGGCGGGCGTCCACGTGTGCCCGCACGCGCACCGGCCCATCCGCCGGATGTACCTCATCCGCCGGATGTACGCCATCCGCATTCTCCTGCCGTTTGCGAATCAACCGGCGCAGTCGCTCCCCCTCCCGCGGACTGAGGGCAAAGCCGAAGCACTTTGCCGGGCGTACGAGCCCGGCCTGCTCTTCGTCGCCGTACCACCAGAAGGAGGTATACTGGATCGCCTCGGGCAGCGCCCAGGCCGGGCGCACGGGTTCCTCCTCGGCCATGCCGTCGAAGAGAATGCCCACCGCACCTCGCCGCAGCACGGCCAGGTCGTACACCCGGCCGACCCGGCCCCGCGCCAGTACGACCTTGCCGGCCACGTCCAGCCCCTCGTACTCTGTCGCGGCCTCCCCCTTCTCGACTGCGACCACTTCGAGCTCGCCATCGAAGGCCGCACTGCGCGCAATCAGCGAGATCGGCACGTCGTGGTAATCGGCCAGTTTGCGCGC
>DATKWP010000410.1:0-2308 GCA_035529535.1 Anaerolineae bacterium
ATGCCGGGCCTCGTCGTTGTACTCCCGTTCCAGTTTCATCAGCGCTTCGTGAATCAGGATGAACTTTTCGACCGCGCTGACCCCTTCCTCGCGCACGCAGCCGTGAGCCGCGTGACCCTGCACTGTCACGCGAAAAGACAGTGCCCCGGCCTGTGCCGGGACCACCGCCAGCGCCGTCGGCTCCACGATGATCGCGCCGTCGGCCGTGTAGCCGCGCAAGATCGCCGCCAGCGTACCCACGCCCCCGTCCTCCTCGCCGACGACGCTTTCGACGATCAGCCTGCCGTTCAGGCGAATCCCGGCATCTCGCAGGGCCTTGGCGGCAAAGAGCGCACAGCACAGGCCACCCTTCATATCCACCGCCCCCCGCCCGTACACCCGCCCGTGCGCGATGGTTCCCTGCCAGGGGGGATAGTGCCAATTCGCCTCGTCGCCGCACGGCACCACGTCTACGTGCCCGTTGAGAATCAGGCTGCGCCCGCCTGCACCCTCACCCATTGTGCCCGCCACGCCCAGGCCGCGCTCGCGCTGCACCTCCATGCTGAAGCCGGGATGCTGGCTCAAGCGCGCCAGGTCCAGTTCCCAGGCATCCACCCGCAGGCCGCAGCGGCTCATCTGAGCCGCCACAGACTCCTGGGCTGCCGTCTCCGCACCCCCCAGGCTGGGTATGGCGATCAATTCACGCAGGCAGTCGAGCAAGCCATCCACGTCTATGGCCGCCAGCACACGCTGTTCCATCTTCGACCCACCCAAACAAGTTTGGGATTCCGGAGTTGCCATCTGAACGATGCTCTCAGTCTTGCCGCAGGATGGGCCTGGTCAGGCAGGTCGGCCCACCCTCCGCCTTTAGCGACAACTCGTTGCCCGTGAAGGTCTGAACCTGGCAGCCGGCCTCTTCCAACCGGTGCCGGGTGACCGGATTACCCTCCAACATCACGCAGCGCCTGGGAGCCAGGGCCAACACGTTCGTGCCCATGCTCCCAAACTCCTGCTCTGGCACGTGGACGAACCGGAACCCCCTATCCTGGAGGTACTGCCAGAACATCACCGGCAGCAGCGGCAGATGGACCACCGCCAGGTCGTGGTCCACCAGGCTGATCAACGACATGAGATGCAGGCAGGCCTCCGGTCCGCCATAGTAGGGCAACTGGACCGGCACGACCTCGACCCCCAGCCCCTCCAGGGCCTCCCTCAACTGGCGCAGCCCCTCGGCGTTGGTGCGGAAGCCCTGTCCCACCGCCAGGGTATGCTCGTCCACCCACAACAGGTCTCCCCCTTCCGCCGTGGCCTGGCCGTGCAGGGTGTAACGGATCGGCACGCCCAGGGCTTCCAGGCGGCGTGCAATCGCCGGTTCTTCACCCCGGCGCAGCGGCTTGCCCATCCTCAGCACCACGGCCCCACACCGGGTGACGATGGCCGGGTCGTGAGTGAAAATCGCATCGGCGCGGTCCGGTTGGAACTCGTCGTGGTAGACCACCTCGGCACCCGCCTGGCGCAGGATCCTCACCAGTGCATCGTGCTCCCGTTGCGCGATCTCCAGATTGGGACGGCCCGCGTAATGCCAGCGGACCGGGTCGTCCACGGCGAACGCTGCGTCGGGTCGCTTGACCAGCACCCTGCGCAACGGGCTGACCATGCTCTGACTGCCGTACTGCATACTCATCTGATCTCCTGCTACTTTGCCCCTTCTACTACCACTGTCTAGCCCACACCAAGGCACATTCATTGATTGTAGCACACAGC
Source organism: Anaerolineae bacterium (assembly GCA_035529535.1). GTDB lineage: Bacteria > Chloroflexota > Anaerolineae > B4-G1 > B4-G1 > DATKWP01. Next base: position 1,744 of record DATKWP010000410.1, read on the forward strand.
ACCAACACCGCCAAACTGCACGACCCACGCATCTGGGTTCTCGTTGTGCACCAACTACGGCGGCCGGTTGAGGCTCATACGGTTTCCCAGTGCTGCGCCGATCTTCCAGCGATGAAGAATAGACGGGCAGATGGAGGGGTTTCAGGCGTGCGGGAGCGGTATTTGGAGAATCAGGTAGGGGCGACGCATGCGTCGCCTCTACTCGACACGATTGCATATCATTCGCAAATCCACCTCGAGCGCGGAGGGGTGTTGGAGTTGATGGGCAGGGTCGATGAAGCCGAAGCCAATTACCGCGCCGCGTTGGAATTGAGCAAAGATGACGCGGGGTTGAAAGCGGACGCGCAATTCGCGCTCGGCAAGTTGAACCGCTTGCGCGGGGATTTTGAAGCTGCACTCGATTGGCTGGCGCAGACGAAAGAAGCGCGCACGATGTTGGAGGATACAGCGGGCTTGGCGCAGGCGCTCATCGAAACAGGCATGGCCTTGTATCGCAAGGGCGAATATGCGCGGGCGCGCGAACCGTTGAACGAAGGCTTGACATTGGCACAGGAAGCGGGCGACA
>DATKWP010000411.1:0-3999 GCA_035529535.1 Anaerolineae bacterium
AGCCAGGTCCACACGACCATGCGGAACATCTGGCCGAAGGTGCTACGGCCGCCGAACGCCATCCCGGCCAGGTAGAGCGCCCCGGCCCACGCCAACCAGCCCACCGCCCGCCCGAACACGCTGCTGACGGCGGGGAAAACGACGGTGATGAGCGGGGAGGCCGCGATGGACATGGCCTGCTCCATCTGCGCCTCGTCCGGACCAGAGGTCCCCGCCCCTGTCTGCCCTCCCCACTGCTCCTGGGCCGCCTGAACGGCCTCGCGGGCCTGGCGGGCGGTGATCGGGGCGGCGACTACGACAGGCAGGACCACCAACAGCACCGCCAGCAGGGCTGGCAGCCACCAAGTTGGCTTTTCCTGCTCGCGCAGGTGCTCCAGGGTGGCCCGAGGCCGCACGACCATGCCCCACAACAGGCGCGCCCTCCCCCATCGTTCCACTGCCGGTGCCTTTTCCTCAGACATTGCTCTCTCCTCTCTGTCGCAGACTGTGCGCTGCGCAGACTCGCAAGATTATACATACAATTGACAGGAACAGCAATTTCCACTAAACTTCGGCCAAACGTCAGGATCGGTGCCCTCCATGCCATCACCCAACCAACTCCCCAACAATCAATCCGCAATCCGCACCCCCGTGTACTCACGGGCGCAATCCGCATTCCGCAATCTCCACATCCTCCGCTCCGCCGCCCTGGTCGCCCTCCTTTTCGCCGCCGACAAACTCCTGGGGCTGGTGCGCGACGCCAGCATCGGCCGGGCCTTCGGCGCCTCCGCCGCCCTCGACGCTTACTACGCCGCCTTCGAACTCCCCGACGGCCTCTTCACCGTCGTCGCCGGCAGCGCCATGGCCACCGCTCTGATCCCCGTCCTGTCCGCCCGCATCGCCCGCGGCGAGCGGGAGGGGGTGTGGCGGCTGGTCTCGGCGGTGGTCAACCTGGCGCTCCTGGTCGTGGCCGGGGTGAGCGTCGTGGCGGCGATCCTGGCCCCCCACGTCATCCGCACCGTCGCACCGGGCTTCGACGCCGGACAGGTGGCCCTGGCAGTCCGCCTGATGCGGCTGGTGCTGCTCCAGACGCTCGTTTCCAGCGCCAGCGGCATCGTCATGAGCGTCCTGCAGGCCCACCAGCACTTTCTGCTCCCGGCCGCCGCGCCGCTCTGCTACACGCTCGGCCGCCTCGCGGGTGCGCTGCTCCTGGCCCCGCGCTGGGGTATCTTTGGCCTGGCCTGGGGCGGGCTGGCGGGGACCGTGGGCCACTTGCTGGTCCAGGTGCCGGGGCTGGTGCGCTTGCGCGCCCGCTGGTGGCCGGCCGTGCGTCACCCGGACCTGCGGGCGCTGCTCGGGCTGATGGGGCCGCGCATGTTGGGGTTGGGAGCCACCTACCTGAACTTTGTGCTGCCCACCTTTCTAGGCTCGCGGCTGCCGGCCGGCGCGATTTCCGCCTACGAGTACGGCTGGCGGCTGATGCAGTTCCCGGAGACTATCATCGGCACCGCCCTGGGGCTGACCGTCTTTCCGACGCTGGCCGAACGGGCCAACGCCGGAGACCAGGAAGGGCTGCGCCGCACTGCCGCCTGGGCGCTGCGGCTGGTGCTGGCGCTCGCCGTACCGGCGGCGGCCGGGTTGCTCGTGCTCGGCCGCCCATTGACGGCGCTCCTGTTCCAGCGCGGCGCCTTCGACGCCAGCACCACCGACCGCGTCGTCTGGGCGCTCCAGTTCTTCGCTGTGGGGTTGGTGGCCCACAGCGCGTTGGAGGTGGTCAGCCGGATGTTCTACGCGCAGAGAGATATGTGGACGCCGCTGTGGGCCGCGTTGGCGGGCCTGGCGCTCAACGCAGGGCTGGGTTGGGTGCTCCTCCCCGTGCTGGCCCACGGCGCCATCGCCCTCTCCAACTCGCTGGGTGCGGCGTTACAGGTCGGGATTCTGTTGCTGGTAGCGCGGTGGCGGACATGCGAGGCTACTGCAGAAAAGTAGCGATGGCTTGTTCTTCCCAGCCGGCGTAGCCGCCGGGGTCATTCAGGAAGACCGACCAGGCCGTGTTCAGTAAATGTACCGGGGATGAGGATTTCGCGTTCCACCTATGGGGAGAAACGTCGTCAGCGCTGAATTTACAAGGGGACCCTTCGGTCAGCATATCGTCAATCGCTTTGCGGATTGACGGCAAGAATCTGCGCTCGTAAAAGCCGCAGTGATTCTCCACGATCTGCATGCGCGCTGCGATTTGATCCCACTCGCTTTCCAGTCTATCGGCCTCAACCAGGTTCACCTGCCGGGCCCGCTCTGCGATCAGCCGTATGCGCAGCCAAGCGACTGGATGCTCACTGAGCTCCAATTGCTCCCGTGGCAGGTAGAATTTGCCCCTGCCGCCCATGCGAAGGTACATCGAGAACGCATTGGCGAAACAGGGACCCCCGATGGTCAGGCCGACGGCGTCACAGAACAGTTCCTGGGCCCACTCATACCACCTTTCGACGATGTGGTTGCGTAACTCTGCGTCAGGGTGCGCGGGCAGACCATCGCGCTGGAAGATCGGCTCCAGCAAAGCAGCGATTTCTGCCTGCAGATCGCGCACCAATGCGTCCATCTCTTCCCTGTGACATGCGTAAAGCAAATGCCCAAACTCGTGGAAGAACAACGGCAGGTAGAGCAGGCCATGCTGCCCGGAGGACGGCATAAAGTATATGAGAGGGACGCGAGGCTCCGGCCAGACGCCGAACTCACCGTCATCCAGGCCGGCCGGGATGTCCCTGGTTCTGGCGTGTTGCGCATGCAACCAGCCGATGATGCGTAGACAAAGACGGTCCGACGGGCGATAGCGCAGGAGAACACTCGCGATCCGCTGGTTGTATAGCCGGAAAACGGCAGTTACCGATTGGGTCTGGCTCAGGATATCGTCGAGAATGTCGTCCCTGCTGAGATCAAGGTACTGGAGATTCTGAAGTATGAGCCCACGGAGATAACGACACGCCTCGGACACCATGTCCTGGTAGGTCACAAGTTCCGTGGGCGCGGAGACCGTGGCCAGTACCGAACTCAAGCGATTGATTTCTCTCAGCAGGTCCAGGTTGCTTTGGCGGAGGATGCCGCTTAGCACTAAAAGTCCTCGAGTATCTGGACGACATCCGTTTGTACGTGCTCTTCGATCAAGGTACGCAGTTCTGACAGGGATTCGACGAGCGCCTGCTGGTCTGTTGGTTCTGTTGAGGTAAGCAAGTCTACTGTGTCAGACAAGGGTTCCCTGAACAAACGGGAGCAGAATCTGGCCCCTTGTCTGGCGCGGGAAAAGTCGCCGGCCAGTTGGCGCAGGCGCGGGTCTACACCCAGCAGTGGCCCACTCCCTGTTTGCTCTGCCTGGTCCATGACCTGTGCCAGGTTCTTGAGGAAAGAAGCCAGGATTTCCCTGGCCTGTGCCGTGCTCTCTGTCCTGTCTTCATCCGTGTGGCCGCGCCGTCCTAGCTTGGTGTGAATAGACAGGGTGTTGATCGCATTCAACAGATCCTGGTTCCGCTGGAAGCTCTGGATCGCCAGCCATTCTGGAGTCATGGGTTTCCCTCCTTCGCTTGGTTCCCTCACAAACTCACGATTGGGACGATGCCTGGAGCAAAGCGATCAGCCTCGCAGATGTTTGAGTTGCCCGGTGAGTTCCGCCCACTCTTGCTCCGTGAGGTGCAACGAGTGTGCGTTACGCATGAACTGCATCGCAGCAGGGCTCGAACCGAGCGCGTCCTTGATCTCTGAAGGTATCTTGCCGGTCAGGGCCAATAACGTGTCGGGTTGCGCTTCGAGCGCCTTGCAGATCTTGACGATCGTGTCCGCTGCCGGTGGACGCAACCGATCATTCTCGATCTTGCTGATGTAGGAGAAATCTACTCCCACTTTTTCCGCCAGCCCCCGCTGGCTGACGCCTTTTGCCCGCCTGAGATCACGCAACGCTTGTCCAAAAGACTGATTCATGGACATGATTGTATCATGATTTGAGTTGACTGTCAACTCATTGCCGGGCAA
>DATKWP010000412.1:0-2526 GCA_035529535.1 Anaerolineae bacterium
TTGATAGACGTCGGGCTGGTGGTCGCGCAGCCAGAGGATCTTGGCGAGCGAATAGGAGGCGCTGAGGCGGTGGCCGGTGGTCCGGTAGACGTCCGCCGGAGCGATCCGTTCACCCACCCACCGTTCCTGTTCCACGGCGCGCTGGTCGGCCCAGATGATGGCGTTGCGCAACGGCCTGGCCTCCCGGTCCAGCGGCACGCAGCCCATCATCTGGCCGCTGAAGACGATGCAGGCGACGGCGTCGGCGCGCACCCGGGTCTGTTGGAGCAATTCTTGCGTCGAACCACACACGGCCTGCCACCAATCCTGGGGGTCTTGCTCGGCCCAATTGGTGTGGGCATATTCGGTGTCATAGGGATAAAAGGCGCTACCCACCAGCGCCCCCTCGCGGTCGTACAGCGTCGCCTTGTTGCCGGTGGTCCCCAGATCGTGGGCGAGAACGTAATCCTTCATTGTCATCCTCCCGCCCCCATTTTACCCCATCACGGGTTCGAGTGCAATCACCTTCCCGAAAGCTTCCGTGGTGCCACTCAGCACAGCATGCATTACTTTCGGGTAGCCTCTTCGCATTCGCGGAGCGCTGGCGAGCTTTCGGGAAGGTCTGCCCCCGTTGCAGTCTGCGGCTATGTGTGGTACGATACCGGCGACACCCTCTGACGAAGCCCCCGCCGCAGGCAGGGGTAGGGTCACTGCTGCGCCAGGTGGTGTTGCGTGGGCCAGCGGTCACAGACCCCCTGGCGTGGGGGGCTTGCCCTGAGCCTGCCGGCCGCCTGCGTATTAAGTGGAGGTTCCCATGAATGCTGCACACCCCTCGTCGCCGGACGCCGGCGCCGATCTCGCCACTGAGACGAAAGACCTGGTGCGGTCCGCCTTTCGTAACCTGATCCTGCTCACGGGCGGGCTCTATCTCACCTGGTACGTGGTGGTGGCCGGAACCGGCCTGGTGAAACTCAGCCCGGCTTTCTTCTTCATCGCCGTGACCCTCTTGCTCACCGGGGGCCTGGCCCTCTGGCTGCTGTCCAGACGGCTCCTGGCGGCCCAGGTGGCCTGGCAGGTGGGGCTGGTCGTGGCGATTACGTTGGGCCTGTACGTCTCCCGGCGGCCGGAGGTCGTGTTTCTGTACGCCTTGCTGCCGTTCATCGCCGTCCTGACCGTGGACTGGCTGGCCGGGCTGCTGGCCGAAGCCGTGCTGACCGGTCTGGTGTGGTGGCTGGTCCGTAGCCCGCTCGCGCTGTCCATACCGGCTGCCTATGGCCTGGCGACCGTCGTCGGCGGAGCGTACATGGGCCTGCTGGGGTGGGTGGTGATCACCACGCTCCTGACGGTGACGCAGTGGTCTGCCTTCTACGCCGAGCGGGCCCAGAGAAATTTGGAAGAATCCCGCGAACAGCGCCTGGACCTCCAGCAAATCCAGGAGGACCTGGTGCAGGCCAACCGGGAACTGGCCCGCCTGTCCGAGCGGCTCGAGGCCATGTACCGCCTGGCCGAGGAGGCGCGCCGGGCCAAGGAGGAGTTTGTGGCCAACGTGAGCCACGAACTGCGCACCCCGCTCAACATGATCATCGGCTTCAGCGAAATGATCACCCAGTCCCCCCAGGTCTACGGAACCCGGCTGCCCCCCGCCCTGTTGGCCGACATCACCGCCATCCAGCGCAACAGCCAGCACCTGGCCAAGTTGGTGGACGACGTGCTCGATCTCAGCCAGGTCGAGGCCGGGCGCATGGCGCTCAGCAAAGGGTGGGCCTCCCCCCAGGACATCGTGGGCGAAGCGGCCCAGGTCGCGCAAGCGCTCTTCGAGTCCAAAGGGCTGTACCTGGAAACGGAGGTCTCCCCGGACTTGCCCCGGCTGTTCTGCGACGGCACGCGCATCCGCCAGGTGGTGATCAACCTGCTGAGCAACGCGGGCCGTTTCACCGAGCGAGGCGGGGTGCGGGTCAGGGCCTGGCGGGAGCAAGATAACGTCGTGGTCAGTGTCGCCGATACCGGCCCTGGCATCGCTCCGGAGGATCAGGCCAGGCTGTTTGAGCCTTTTCAGCAACTGGATGGCTCCATCCGCCGCCGTCACGGAGGGAGTGGCCTGGGCTTGAGCATCAGCCGGAAGTTCGTGGAAATGCACGGCGGCAAGATGCGGCTGGAAAGCCAGGTGGGTGCAGGCACCACCATCACCTTCAGCCTGCCGCTGGAGATGCCCTCGCCCGTGGCGCGGGCTGGCGGGGACGCGGCGCGCTGGATTCACCCTTACCTGCAATATGAGGCACGGACGCGGCGGTCGAAGGCCCCTGCACCGGCGGTGCTCCCCCGCTACGTGCTCCTGGAACGAGGAGAGACGTTGCGCCGCCTGTGCAGCCGCTACCTGCCGGGCTTTGAAATCGCCTCCGTGCGCGACCTGGACGAGGCCATCCGCGAGTTGAGCCGTTCGCCGGCCCAGGCGCTGATCGTGAACGCACCTCCACGCCCCCGGGACGGGGGCTTCGAGCGTGGTGGCCCCCGGGACGGGGGCTACGAGCGTGGCGGCCCCCGGGACGG
>DATKWP010000413.1:0-3696 GCA_035529535.1 Anaerolineae bacterium
ATCCGGCTCCAGTGGCTCCTGGTCGAACACGTCCAGCATGGTGATCAGATCCCCCTGCTCCAGGCGTTCCAGCAGCGCGGACGTGTCCACCAGCATCGAGCGCCCCACGTTGACCAGCACGGCGTCAGGCTTCAGAGCAGCGATGACCTCGCGATCAACCAGGTGGCGGGCCTCCTGCGTGTTGGCGGCGCACAGTACCACCACGTCAGACTCGCGCACCAGTTCCAGCAGCGGCACCTGCCTGGCGTTGTGCTGTTGCGCGATGGCTTCCGGTACGAACGGGTCGTAGATGCGCAGCGTGACGTGGAACGGTCGCAACAGTTCGGCCAGGCGCTGCCCGATGCCGCCGAAGCCGACGATGCCCACGTGCATCCCGGTCAGTTCGCGCTCCAGTGGGTCAATGTCGGCCGGAAAGTGGGTGACCCAGCGTTCCTCGGCCCGGCGCATCGCCGCGTGGTAACGGTTGATATTGCCCTGGCGGTAGACATTCGTACCGATGTGTGGTATAGTGGCGCGCGAACAGGGTATCCCATCTCTAAGGAGGAACTGCATGAGCGAGAAACTGGCGATCCACGGCGGCCCGCAGGCCAAGACGACCCCCAACATCCCCATGTACCCCGGTGGGCTGGAGATCGGCGAGGAAGAGCGCAAAGAGGTGTTGGAAGTCCTGGATAGGAAATACCTCTTCCGCTACTACGGCCCCCAGGAGTACCCCTCGAAGGTCAGGGAACTCGAGGTCACCTTCGCCGACAAGGCGGGCAGCAAGTACGCCCTGGCGGTCAATTCCTGCACTTCGGCCCTCATCACCGCGCTGATCGCCGTCGGCGTTGGCCCTGGCGACGAGGTGATCGTGCCCGGCTACACCTTCTTCGCCTCCTGCGCCGCCATCGTGGGGGCCAAGGCGATCCCGGTGGTGGCGGAAGTGGATGAGACGCTCACGCTCGACCCCGACGACCTGGAGCGCAAGATTACCCCCTACACGAAGGCGGTGATCCCGGTGCACATGCGCGGCGTCCCCTGTGACATGGACCGCATCATGAAGGTCGCCCGGAAGCACAACCTGAAGGTGGTCGAAGACGTCGCCCAGGCCTGCGGCGGCACCTACAGGGGCAAGTACCTGGGCACCTTTGGTGACTGTGGCTGCTTCAGTTTCCAGTACCACAAGATTATCACCTCCGGCGAAGGGGGCATGATCACCACCGATGACCCGCTGCTCTACGACCGCTGCATGGGCTACCACGATGCCGCCGCCTGCTGGAGGCCGGAGCGCTTTGGCGAGGAGCGCTACCAGGGGGAACTCTTCTGCGGCGTCAACTACCGCATGAGCGAACTCACCGGTGCCGTGATGCTCGCCCAGTTCAGGAAACTGGACGGGCTGCTGGCGTTATGTAAGAAGAACCAGCACGTGATCCTGGACGGCCTCAAGGGCATCCGGGGCATCACCCCTCGCCCGGTCAGCGACCCCGCCGGCGACATCGGCCTCTGCATCATCTTCTATCTGGACGATCCCGACAAGGTGCCGGCGTTCACGGCGGCCTTGCAGGCCGAAGGGGTCGCCGCCACCGGCCGCAGCCGCATCGCCGCCTCCGATACGACCAAGCAGCAGAACATGCCCGACTGGCACGTCTACGACTCGTGGGACCACGTGATCAATCGCGGCACTCCCACGCCGGAGGGCTGCCCCTACACCTGTCCACTCTACAAGGGAGATGCGCCATCCAGGTACTCCAAGACGATGGCCCCCAAGACGCTCGAGTACCTGAACCGCTCGGTCCACCTGGACGTCCCGGCCCAGATGACCGAGGAGGACTGCCGCATGATCGTCAAGGGCGTCAAGAAGGTCGCCGACGCGCTGCTATGACGTCTTAACCTTGTTAACCTTGCGAAGGTTCTGAACCTTCGCAAGGTTCATTCTGCAAGGAGAGAGCACCCATGAAATACTCTGTCTGCCTGGAGTGTTTCTTCCCCGACACGCCGTTCCACGAGCGCATCGGGGAGGTCGCCAAACTGGGGTACGAAGCGGTCGAGTTCTGGTTCACGGATTACCTCTTCGATGGGAAAGGGTTGCACCCTGGCCAGAAGGATTTCGACGCCATCGCCACGGAAGCCCACAAGTATGGGATCGAGATTTCTGACTTTGCGGTCAACTCCAACGATGGTACTTTTGGCGGCTCGCTGGTCAAGGCGGACGAAAAGCAACGCTTCCTCGACCGGCTCGCCAGCCAGATCGAGATCGCGCACCGCCTCAACTGCCGCCGGCTCATCGTCTGCACCGGCAACCGGTTGGCCGGCGTGCCCGAGGAACAGCAACTCGCCAACCTCATTGACGTGATGAGCGAAGCCGCCAGGATGGCCGAAAGGGAAGGAGTGTTGCTGGTCATCGAGCCGCTGAATACCCACGTGGACCACGCCGGGTATTTTCTGGAGACCTCGCGTGCCGGGTTCGAGATCGTGCGACAGGTCAACCATCCCAACGTGAAACTGCTCTACGACATCTACCACATGCAGATCATGGAGGGCCATCTGATCTCGACCATCCGCCAGAACATTGCCCTCATCGGCCACTTCCACGCCGCGGGCAATCCCGGCCGTCACGAACTCTTCATCGGCGAGATCCACTACCCCAACGTCGTCCGGGAGATCAGGAGCCTGGGGTATGAGGGCAATTTCGGCCTCGAATATTTCCCGACCCTCGAGTCGGCCGAGTCGCTCAGGCAGGTGAAGGCGCTCCTGGATGCTGCGGGCGGAGGCCGCCCCGGGACGGGGCTGTGAGCGTAACCGGCTCGTCATTCCGCTCCCTCTCCCTGCCAGGGAGAGGGCTGGGGTGAGGGTGAGTCCCAGGAGGCAAACCAATGAAACTGGCGAGACTTGAGGTCCTATCCGATGCGGAGGTCCGGCAGATTCACGAGGCCACGCTCGACGTCCTGGAGCACTGCGGCGTCAGGGTCGAGAGTCCGCGCATGCTCTCCTTCCTCCAGGACAAGGGCCTGGCGGTGGACGGCGACCGGCAGATCGTGCGCTTCAGCCGTGCCTGTGTCGAGGATGCCCTGGCACACGTGCCGGCGCAGTTCGAGGTCTTCGACCGCGAAGGGCAGCCCGCCTTTCTCCTGGGAGACGGGGACTCGAAAATCGCCGCCGGGCACAACGCCGTCTTCTGGGTAGACTCCCAGACCGGCCAGACGCGTTCATCCACCGTGGCCGACGTCGAACTGTTCGCCCGCATCTGCGACGCCCTCGAGACCATCCACATGATCGGCATCCCGGTCATGCCGCAGGACGTGCCCGTGCCGCGGGCGACGCTTTTGTACGGCGTCAGCGCCGTGGTGCAGAATAGCCGGAAGCCGATCTTCTTTTCCACCGACAACATGCGTGTGAATCGCGCGGTGATCGAGATGCTCCGCGCGGTCTTTCCCGGCGATCTCAAGACGCAGGTCTATGGCATCAGCCAGTTGTCGCCGACCGCCCCGTTGCGATGGGAAGTGGGCGTCCTCGAGGCGATCGCGGACACCGTCGAAACCGGGGTGCCGCTGGCGATCCTGCCGGAGCCTAACGCGGGAGTCTCGGCCCCCTACACGCTGGCGGGCCTGCTGACGGTCAACAACGCCGAGTGCATCTCCGGGCTGGCCATGATCCAGTTGCTCAAACCCGGCGCCAGGGTGCTGTACGCCAACTCCTGGACGACGACCGACATGCGCT
>DATKWP010000414.1:0-2564 GCA_035529535.1 Anaerolineae bacterium
ACGCTCGACGTGTACCCGCTATACCTGTTCGAGGATGGCGGGCTGACCGTGAATGCCGCCGTCAGTATCTATGGCCACGTGACCGTGGAAGAGCGGTCCGACAGCCGCATCACCATTCGCTCCGAAGACATCGGAGCGGAGGAAACGTGTGCCAGCCTGGCCCACATGCCACCCGGCGGTGACCTGGACCTGGCCAAACGAGCCCTGCGCTTCTATCAGCCCCGCCACGGCCTGAACATCGTCCTGCGCAGCGAAGCACCGCGCGGCTCTGGCCTGGGTGCCTCGTCGGCGCTCCTCATGGCGCTCTCTAGCGCGCTGAACGAGATCGAACACTTGGGGTTAGGTAAGACCCGCCTGATTGACCTGGGAGCGAACATCGAAGCCCAGGTCATCGGGATCCCCACCGGCAAACAGGATTACTTTCCGCCCTTGTTCGGCGGGGTGTGTAGCATCTGGTTCGGTGTAGATGGCCATCGCCTGGAGCGGCTGGACCAGGGCAGTGATCTGATAGACCGTCTCAACGAACGGCTGGTGCTCACGTTTACCAACATCAACCGCTTCTCCGGCATCACTAACTGGGCCATGCTGAAACGATACATCGAGAAGGAGGGGAACACCGTGGCCCACATGCGGTCCATCAAGGAAGTGGCCACGGCCATGCACCAGAGTTTGGCCGCCGGCGAGTTGGACGAGTTTGCCCGCCTGCTGGCCGTGGAGTGGGAGAACCGCAAGGTTCTGGCTGAGGGAGTCACCACGCCCGAGATTGACGCGATGATCGCCGCTGCCGGGGCCCAAGGGGCGCGCGCCAGCAAACTCTGTGGTGCAGGCGGTGGCGGCTGCATGATCACGTACGCGGAACCAGAGCACCTGCCCGCCGTGAAACAGGCGCTGGTAAATGCCGGGGCCACGCTGATGCCGTTTCGTATCGTCGCCGAAGGCATCCGCATCGCATATAGCGAATAGCAAATCGGCAAATCAGCAAATCGCAAATGGCAAGTAGCAAATCACGCAATTACGGATTACGGATTACGAATGGCAAAAGTGACAAGTTCGAAATCCGAGGGTCTGAAGGCCATCATCCTGGCTGCTGGCAAAGAGACCGCCACTACCGGTGCGGAGCAGATCGTGCTCCAGCCCCTCGGTGACAGAAAGGTGATTGACTACGTCGTCCAGAACGGGCTACAACTCGTGTCGCCCGACGACATCTACATCGTGGTAGGTCGCCCGCAGGAGGGAGTGCAGGAGCACGTAGGGTTGGATTACCATTACATCATCCAGGAGGAGCAACTCGGCACGGGGCACGCGGTCCTGCAACTCCACCCACTCCTCAAGGGCTTTCATGGCGATCTGCTCATCCTCTACGGCGACACGCCCCTCTTTCGCCCGGCCTCCATCCGGGGGCTATTGAACCGCCACCGGCTGCGCCAGGCCCATCTGACGCTGCTCACTGCGGTAGTGGACCGTCCTCTGCCCTATGGGCGCATCATCCGCGATGCTGTTGGCCGGATCGTAGACATCATCGAGGAGACCGAGGCCTCGCCGGAGGTACGGCAGATTCGCGAAATGAACGTGGGCGCTTACGTCGTCCGCGCCGAAGCCATCTTCCCTGCCCTGGAGACGCTGCCACCTTCCCCCATAGATGGCACTTATCGCCTCACCGACTGCGTCCATCGCCTCATCCACTATGGCTTGAGCGTGGAGAGTTATCAAATCTACGATCAGGACGAGGTGCTGGGCATCAACACCCACGACGACCTGGCCCAGGCCGAGTTCATCTTGCAGAAACGGCTCTACCGTCCCCGCCGGCACGAGGAGCAGAACCTGATCACCTTCGGCACCGGCGGCTGGCGGGCGGTCATCGGTGAAGGCTTCACACTGCACAACGTGCGGCGCTTGTCCCAGGCGCTGGCCAACGAGATCACCCGCCAGGGCCAGGAAAAGCGTGGCGTCGTCATCGGCTTCGACCGTCGCTTCCTCTCCGACCGGGCGGCCGAGGCGGCCGCCGAGGTGTTCGCCGGCAACAACATCCCCACCACCCTGCTGGCCGAGGACGCACCCACGCCCCTGATCACGTATGCCACCGCTGTCCAGGGCGCGGCCTACGGGCTGGCTTTCACTGCCAGCCACAACCCGCCGGAGTGGAACGGCCTCAAAGTCTTTCACGGCGACGGCTCCTTGCTGCTCGACGAAGAGACGCGCCAGATCGAGGCAGAGACCAACAGCCTGACGCCGGACGACGTGGTGAAGATTGACCTGGACACGGGCTTGGATGCAAGTGTCGTACGCCGGCGCGACTTTACCAACGCATACGTGGATGCGGTGGAGTCGCTGATTGACCTGGAGACGATCCGCGACGCCGGCTTGAAAGTGATCGTGGACCCGATGTACGGCGTGGGACAACTCACGCTGGGCATCATCCTCACCGAGGCACGCTGCCGGGTGACGTTCATCCACGAGCGCCGCAACCCCCTCTTTGGCGGGCGTTCCCCGGCCCCCAACCTGGAGGCCCTGCGGCTGCTGATCACCCACATTCAGGAAGATGGCTACGACCTGGGTCTGGCCAC
>DATKWP010000415.1:0-4566 GCA_035529535.1 Anaerolineae bacterium
GACTTCCAGGCCGGCATTGACGTCCTGGCCCATCACCGCACGGCCGAGGGCAAGGTTGAGCGCTGGTGCTACCAATGCAAACGCTGGCAGAAGATGACGCCAGCGGCCCTGCGCCAGGTCGTGGACAGTTTCAGTTTTCCCGCCGACCAGTACGTGGTTTTCGTCTCCTTCGAGGCCAGCGCCGAGTTGCGCGCCGTGGTAGCGGACCTGCCCAACGTGGACCTGTGGGACGCAGAGGACATCTCCAGAGAACTCAAGAACCATCAGAGGTTAGTGGAAGATTTTTTCGGCTGGCACTGGCAGGATGCATTCTGCCCCGACGTCCAGCAGACCATCAGGCAACACCTTGGCCTGGACCGGGCACCGGCGCTGGTAGCCGAGGAGGTCCAGGCCGCGCTCGAGGTGGCCCCGCATAGGGCGCTGTTCAGGCGCGGCGGACTCTGCAGTGGCTATCCACTGCACCCGCTGCCCGACCGGTACTTTGTCGCCCAGGATTTCAGTTCCAGCCGGGATGACCTGCGCGAGGCACTGACCACAGCACTGGCTGAATTTGGTGTGCAGCCCATCTGCGCTGACGATTTTCTATGGAGCGGTCACATCCTGTGCAAGATCAGCGCTCTAATCCAGAGCACGCCGTTCAGCATCTACCAGTTGACGACCGGCCAGAACCGCAACGTTTACCTCGAACTGGGAATTGCGATCGGGTTAGGTCGCCCCTTCGTGTTGGTCAAGGAAAGAGGGGCGGAAATGCCCCTCCTGGCACAGGGATTGGAGTACTATCCCATGGATAGCTACCTCGAGCTGCGTTACGAACTGGGCCCCAAGGTGCGCCCCTTCCTGGCTAACATTGCGAATTACCGTACTCCGACGTTACCTCCACCTCACTCCCAACCTACCGTGGCGATCGCCCATGGGGACCAGGAGGTAATTGACTTTTGCATACCGGTGGCTAAGATCATCGCAGAACACGGCCTCATACCGGTTGTCCTGGGCGACCCCACTGGTAGACTGGCGCACTACCTGAAGTCGGAAAATGTGCCACACCACATCATCGGCAGCACGGGGCGCACGCGACTGGACGAGATAGTAGCCACTATCCAGGCTGCACACCTCGGGGTATATCGTATCGAACAGACGGGTGCGCCAGACACATTCCTGGCACTCGGCGTGTCCATAGGACTAGGCCGGCCCATACTCTTGACACACCGCCGCAAGGTGGACCCACCGTCTGACGTGAAGGGGTTGGGTGCTCTGACATTCGGCTCCTATGCAGATCTGGGGCAGTCTTTGCCAGAGCAGTTGGCGCTCGCGCTCCGCCAGGACCACCCGCCGCAGGCACCAACTGGCGATCCTTCGTAGCGCCCCCTTCGCGGTAGGTGATCAAGGAGAAAACGATGGAGCAGGCCGCAGAATCCGGGATGCGATATTTCGTCGGCCATCAACTGACGAAGGAGACGACTGACGACCTGAGAAGAGTCGTGAGCCGCTCCCTCGAGCCTATTGGGCACAAACCTTGCTATGCAGACGCGGTGCTGGAAGGGCAGACACTGCTCTTCAAGATATGCCAGAAAATCTTTCTATCCAGATTCAGTATCTTCGATCTCTCTTCACCCAACCCCAACGTGTACCTCGAGATGGGCATAGCCTTAGGCTTGAATCGTCCCATCATTGCCATAGCCAAAGAAGGCACCCGTCTCCCTCCAGTACTGCAAGGGCACACCGTCGTCATGTATGGCGGCTACGCCGAGCTAGAAGCCGCACTCCCCAGGCTCTGTGGCCAAGGCTTACCACCGACGACACAGGTCCTGCCGGATTACTGCCCCTTCTGTGGGCGGGTCTGTGATAGTATGGCGACCACGCCGGATGAAAATTCCTGCCTCGTACTCGACAGCGCCCCCCTATTGTGGCGAGACGTGATGTGGTCCATTGGGCCCCATCTGGCCGAACGCCAATTACATCCGATCCGCCTGACGGAAAAGCCCTTTGGGTCACTGCTATGTGATATGCGCAGGAAAGTACTCTCGTGCCAGTTCACCATTTGCCACCTGGGCATGGCCAACGAGAGTGGCTTCCTGGCCTTGGGAATGGCAATCGGGAGCGGAGTACCGTGGCTGTTGCTGTCAAAGCACACTGACCCGGTACCATCCAACCTGCAGGGGTTTGATAGAATCGAGTATGAAAGTCTCACTGGCCTCAAGGAACAACTGGCCCACTCTTTAGATGGGTTTCTCGAGGTCGCCATGCCCGCCCGGCGCCAGGGAAGCGGCGCCACTGCGCTGATAGAATCCACACCTTTCTGGAACCAGTTCAGAGACTGGATAGACCAAGTCGCTCATGCCTCACAGGCGACTGAGGCGATCCAGGGAAGAATCCGGCTAGTGCAATATGAAGGGCCCAAGTTCTCTTCGAAATACATCATTCCCCAGGAAGGCTTGATTTTCGGACGGGGCTCTGAATGCGATGTAGTGTTGAAAGAACAATATGTGTCCCTCCGGCACTTTCGCATCTTAAAGGCGCGCAGCCAGAGATACTTTATCGAGGACCTGGACAGCAAGAATGGCACACTCTTGAATGGAGCCCTCCTGTCCCCCCGTGTGAAGGTAGCACTCAGTTTCGGCGACAAGGTCAGCATACCTGGGTCCAGCGTACGATTTGTGATTTGGGATGCCCGTCCCTTGCCTGGGTCGCTGAGCAGTCAGCCCCCCTGCGACACTGTCATCTTGCCTCCTTTCCTGACAGTTGAGATCCCAGATATATCTCCGCCAATACACTTGCAAGGTCTGGACCTGTCGCTGACGTTGAACACCGTGCACCCGCTCAGTGACCAAAAACTGATGTTCGAAATTCAGGCTTACTATCCGATAGGAAGAACCCTTGCAGCACTGACAAGTCTGATCGGTCTTCCGCAAAGGAGTTACCGTCTCAAGTTCGGAGATAGGTTCATGGCCGACGACGAAACGCCCCTCAGTGCTGGGATTAAGGGCGGAAGTTTCATCAGTATAGTCACCGAGGAAGCCGAAGAGGCTGAGACAACCTAGACTCCAACCCCCAACTCCCAATCTCCAATGCAACCCCCCGTCCCAACCTGCGTATATACACTTGAAGAAGGAGGTGAACACCATGAAATTACTCATCCGCTGGATCATCGCCAGCCTGGCGCTGTTCGCGGCGGCCTGGTTGGTGCCGGGCATCCGCGTCGAGGGGGATGCCTGGGTCGTGTTTGCCGTGATGGCCGTCATCCTGGGGCTCGTCAACGCCGTCATACGCCCGTTCCTCAAACTCCTGACCTGCCCGCTGATCCTGCTCACGCTGGGGTTGTTCGTGCTGGTCATCAACGGCGTCACGCTGTGGCTGGCCTCGGACATCGCCGTCAACTGGTTCCACGTCGGCTTCTACGTGGACGGCTTCTGGTCCGCCTTGCTGGGCGCGCTCATCGTCAGCGCCGTCACCATCATCCTCTCGGCGTTGGTCAGGGAAGACGACAGGAAGTAGACGAGGAGACAAGGAGACAAGGAGACAAGGAGAACGTAACTGGTGGAGGATATGGACATGGCTGAGAATCATAGACTGCGACGGCAGAATGGGATCATTGCAGGCGTCTGCGGCGGGTTGGGCACCTTTTACAGCATCAACCCGTGGTGGTTCCGCCTGCTTTTTCTGATCTTGCTGCTCCCGGGTGGCCTGCCGGGCCTCGTGCCCTACGTGGTGCTGTGGATCGTCATACCCAGGAAATGGTGAAACGTGAGGCGTGAAACGTGGAGCGTGTTTCGTGTTCCGTGGTGCGTGGTGCCAGAAACGGAACACGCAATACGCAACACGCTGCCCGTCACTCTATTCCCCGCCAGCACCTCCGAAAGTTACGGAGCCGCAACACTGCTGTAACACACGTGAAACCCCATAACTTGAGTTTTCATGTACAATGTAGGGTGTCTGATCTGGTAGTGCCTGAGAATTAGCTGACCCCGCCCTGGCTGGTTCTCAGGCACGCCGCTTTTTAATCCGCTCTTACCCCCATCACCATCCTCTCCCTGTCATTTGCCCGTTTGTTCATTCCTCATTGTTCATTGTTCATTTGTCATTTGCTCATTTGTCATTAGTCATTATCCCTGCTATCATTCCCCCCATGCTCGATCAACTCCGTGGCACTGTCGAGCGCGTCACCTACTATAATGAGGAGACCGGCTACTCGGTCATCCGCCTTCACGTCGCCGGCCGCGCCGACCTGGCGACCGTCGTCGGCAACCTGCCCGAGGTCAACCCCGGCGAGAGCCTGCGGCTGGAAGGCACGTGGACGACCCACTCGCAATACGGCCGCCAGTTCAAGGCCGAGCGGTGCACACAGGTCCTCCCGGCCACCGTCGAGGGTATCAAGCGCTACCTGGGCTCCGGGCTGGTCAAGGGGGTCGGCCCGGTCACCGCCACCCGCATCGTCCAGCGCTTCGGTGCCGACACGCTGCGCGTGCTCGACGAAGACCCCCGCCGGCTGCGGGAGGCGCTGGGCGTGGGGCCCAAGCGGGCGGCCGCCATCGCCAAAGCCTGGGAGGAGCAGAAGCACATCCGCGAGGT
>DATKWP010000416.1:0-10871 GCA_035529535.1 Anaerolineae bacterium
GCCCAGGTTCCGCCGGAGGAGGCCGCTCCCACCCAGACCGGCCGTCCACCGCTCAGTTTCACCGCCGTGCTCGACGTCTCCGGTTCGATGCGGGGGCCGAAACTGGTGCAGGCCAAGGAGGCGGTGCGCCAGGCGCTGCGCCGCCTGCACGACGGGGACGTCTTTTCGCTGGTCACCTTTGCCAACGCCGTGGCGTGCGTCTGCGAGCCGGCTGAGGTCAGCGAGCGCACGCGCCGCGTCGCCGAGAGCATGCTGCAAGAGATTGAGGCCGGCGGGCAGACCGCGCTGTGCGGTGGGCTGGAGTTGGGGCTGCAAAAGGCGGCCGCCAGGAAGCAGGACACCACGCTGGTACTTCTCCTCAGCGACGGGCAGGCGAACGTGGGGGAGACGGACGTCGAGGCGGTGGGCCGGCGGGGCAGCGAGGCCCGGCAGCGGGGCCTCATCGTCTCCACGCTGGGCGTCGGCGCCGACTACAACGAGGCGCTCATGGTCGAGGTGGCGACGCAGGGGGGCGGGCGTTTCTACCACGTCCTGGATGCGGCGCAGATCGCTGCGTACGTGGCCGGGGAATTGGGCGAGGTGGCGGCGCTGGCGGCACGGGAGGCCACGCTCCACTTGACCATCCCGGCCAACGCGGCGGTGTTCCCGCTCTCCTCTGCCTACCTGGCCCAGCAGGGAGGCGGCGAGGCGACCATCTCGCTGGGCGACGTGCCCAGCGACGTCGAGTTGGAGGTGCCCATCCGCCTGACGCTGCCGGCCCAGCCGGCTGCCTCGAAGGTGAGTGTGGAAGGGATGCTGGCGTACCTGTCTCCGGCCGGGAACCGGCTGAGCGCCCGGCTCAACCGCGTGACGGTGCGTTTCGTCGAGCCGGCTACCTTCGGCAGGCGGGACGGGGTGGTCCTGCCCGTGGCAGAGCAGGTGTTCGAACAGATGAGGGCGGCGAACGTACTGGGCGTGTCACGGGTGCTGGCGAAGAGCCCAGCCGAGGCGCAGCAACGGATCGAAGCCGAGATGGCGGCCGTGCGGGAGTATGCGACGCTCCTGGGTGAGGAGCGGGGCCTCGAGGGTATCCAGGCGATGGCGGCCGATTTCGCCCAGTTGCAGGCGGCTCCGGTGATGGCCAAGGCCACAGTCGCCCACGCCTTCGCGCGGACGCGCAGGACCAAGGAATTTGGCAAGGGCTAATAGCGGCCACCTGCTCCACCTGGATTACGGGAAGGAGGAAGCCTTCGCCCTGCTGCTGGATTGGTTCCGGCGGCACCTGTAGGCGGGATGGTCCGATTGGGGAGGTAAGTGGCGAGATTGACGCTTCCAAGTGTTGCCAGTATAATCCCGCCTGAGAACGCGCAGTACGTACTGGAAACCAGATAGGGGGTGCGGCTGACTGTGGAACAACTGCATGAGTACGAATATCCGGTCGTGATCGAATACGACGCCGAAGAAGACGTATATCTGGCTGATTGCCCTCTACTGCCTGGTTGTTATACGGACGGTAGGACCTTCGAAGAAGCACTTAACATCCGTGACGCCATCCGCTTGGTCATCGAATCTCGTCTGGCCGTCGGCGATCCGGTTCCTATTCCGACAACGGTTAGGGTGACTGTCTGATGTCCCCTCGGTTGCCTTCTGTCACGCCCCGTCAGGTGGTCCAGGTGCTTGAGGCGACCGGTTTCGAGCGGATTCACCAAGAGGTTCTCCACATTCACAGCCTGCTCCTGTCCGAGTACGGCGACCGCCCCTGGCAACCGGACGACCCGGTCGAGACGTTGGTGTCGGCCATCCTGTCCCAGAACACCAACGACATCAACCGGGACCGCGCCTACGGCCGCATGCGGGAGCGGTTCCCTACCTGGGAAGCCGTGCGCGATGCGCCGGTGAAGGGACTGGTCGAGGCCGTCTCTCCGGCAGGACTGGGCCCGACCAAGGCCCCCTACATCCAGGAGGGACTACGCCGCATCACGGCCGAGCGGGGGGGAATCTCGCTCGACTTTCTGGCGGACCTGCCGCTGGAAGAGGCGCGCGCGTGGCTCACCAGCATCCCCGGCGTCGGCCCCAAGACCGCCGCCATCGTCCTGCTGTTTGCCCTGGGGCGGCCCGTCTTCCCGGTGGACACCCACATCCACCGCCTCTCCCGCCGGCTGGGCCTCATCCCGGAGCAGGCCACGCGCGAGCAAGCCCACGAGCTGCTGGAAGCCCTCGTGCCGCCTGAAATCTACTATCCCTTCCACATCAACCTCATCGCCCACGGCCGTGCGGTGTGCCACGCCCAGCGCCCGGAGTGCATGCGCTGTATCTTGCAGGAGCACTGCGCCTATTTCGCATCCGGCGGTCGGGGATTGGCGATCAGGGATCAGTGATCAGGGATCAAGAGAGGTACAGCAAATGCGTATTGGCCAACTGACCGAAATCTACAAGCCGGTGATCAACGGGGTGACCAACTTTGTCTCTCTCCATAAACGGACCCTTGACTCGTGGAACCACAAGGTCTTCGTGTTCACCCTCGGCCACGAAGATTACGAGGATGATGAACTGCGCATCATCCGCTCGCCGGCCATTCCACTTTCGGACACAGGCTACTCCTTCAACCTACGGTTCTCCCGCCGCGCCCGGAACAAGATGCGGACGATGGACGTGCTGCACGCGCATCATCCGTTCATCAGCGGGCGGCAGGCGGTTGAACTGCGCAAGCGGTACGATATTCCCGTCGTCTTTACCAATCACACGCGCTACCACGTGGCGGCTCGTTACTATATGCCTTTCGTCCCAGAGGAACTGTCGCTGGCGCTTCTGGAGGCATACATGTCCAATTTCACCGCCCAGTGTGACTTGGTGGTCGTCCCTTCGCGGGGGGTCAAGCAGTCGCTGGAAGAGATGGGCCTGACCTGTCCCATCGAAGTGATCCCCAACGGTGTGGACGTGGCGCGACTGCAATCCCCTGCCGTGCCTGTGGCGAAGTGTGACGTGGAGCTGCCCGATCAGGCGATGGTGGCGATCACCGTGGGGCGACTGGGCCCGGAAAAGAACCTGTCGTTCCTGCTGCGCGCGTTCGCCCGTGTCGTGGACGAGGTGCCCGACCTGCACCTGGTCGTCATCGGCGGCGGCCCGGAGGCCGACCATCTGGAGGAGATGGCGCGCTTGCTCGGGCTGGGCTCCCGGTTCCACCTGGTCGGCGAGGTGCCCTACGACCAGATTCCGAACTGGCTGGCGATGGGGGATTTCTTTGCCTTCGCCTCCGTCAGCGAGTCGCATCCCTTGTCCATGCTGGAGGCAATGGCGGCGGGCCTCCCGTTGTTGGGCATCCCCGGCCCGGGGGTCGAAGAGACGATCGTGGATGGCGTCAACGGCCTGTTCAGCCCTGAAGACGTTGGCGCGTTTGCGGCACAGATGCGCCGCCTGGCGACGGAACCAGAACTGCGAGCGCGGCTGGCTGCCGGCGCGCGGGAGATGTGCGGCCGGTATGACATCCGCCGCACCTCGGCCACGTTGCTGGCGCACTATGAGCGGTTGGTGGAGGAACGTGCGTGCAGGGCGGCGGGGAATTTCGGTGGGTGACGCGAAGGTCAGGCTGGGGCAGCGCGGGGAAGAATTGGCCCTGGCGGAATTGAGCCGCTGCGGCTACCAGGTCGTGGCCCGCAACTGGCGTTCTCGTGTCGGCGAGGTGGACGTGGTCGCGCAGCGGGATGGGGCGTGGCATTTCTTCGAGGTGCGCACGCGCCGCGGGAGAGAGTTCGGTACGCCAGAAGAGTCGCTGACGCCGGCCAAGCAGCGGCGCATGGTTAACGTGGCGCTGACCTATCTGGCCGAACACGACCTGAATGACGTGGCCTGGCGGGTGGGGCTGGTGGCGGTCGAGATGGATCGGGCGGGGCGGTTGTTGCGGGTCGAGATATATGATAGCCTCTGACCTCCAATCTCCAACCTCCAACTTCCAACCTCTAATTGTGGTCGCCGGCCCGACGGCAGTGGGCAAGACGGCGCTCTCGCTGCGCCTGGCCGAAACCTGCGGGGGGGAGATCGTCTCCGCCGATTCCCGCCTGTTCTACCGGGGCATGGACGTCGGCACGGCCAAGCCCACGTCCGAGGAGCGTGCTCGCGTTCCGCACTACCTCATTGACGTGGCCGACCCGCATGAGACGGTAGGGTTGGCCGAGTTCCAGGCGCTCGGCTACGCTGCGATTGAGGGCATCCACGCCCGTGGCAAGGTGCCGATCCTGGTCGGGGGCACCGGGCAGTACGTGCGAGCGGTCGTGGAGGGATGGTCCATCCCTCGTATCCCACCGGATGCGGTGTTGCGCGCCGCTCTGGAGGCCGAGGCCCAGCGCGAGGGGGTGGAGCAGTTGCACGCCCGCCTGGCCCGGCTGGACCCCGAGGCCGCGCAACGGTTGGACCCCCGCAACGTGCGCCGCGTCATCCGGGCGCTGGAAGTTTGCCTGCTCACCGGGCGGCCCATCTCTGAGCAGCAGCGCAAGCGGCCGTCCCTCTACCGCATCCTTCAGATCGGCCTGACGATGGAACGGTCAGCCCTCTACGCGCGTGCTGACCGGCGGATCGAGGCGATGATGGCGGCCGGGTTGGAGGATGAGGTGCGCGGGCTGCTGGAAGCAGGGTACGGGTTCCATCTTCCGGCCATGTCGGGGCTGGGATACGCGCAATTCAGGCCCTATTGTGAGGGGCGGGCAACACTGGAGGAGGTCGTGGCCGAGATCAAGCGGGCCACGCGCCGCTTCATCCGCCAGCAGTACAACTGGTTTCGCCTGACCGACCCCGCCATTCGATGGTTCAGCGTGGCCGAGACGACGGAGGAGGAGGTGGAGCAGGTGGTGTGGGCGTGGCTCGAGCGGGCTCGGGATTGACAGGTTTTCGTTTGCCTCAAAAATGGCCTGGTGGTACAATAGCCATAAGGCGGTAGCCGACATCGTCAGCGATTGACCAGCGGTACGGTGGCCGGTCGCCAGGGTACACTGTCAGGGAGGTATGCAGAAGGATGCACGTGCGGCCAGCGTGGCCCAAGGACATGGAAGCATGCCGGGCCCTGGACCACTCCTACACCACTGACCGTGTCTGGCAGATGGAGACGCGGGAAGAGAGCGACCTGTGGACGGTCACCTTCCGGGCAGCCCGGCTACCCCGCGAGATCCTGGTCAATTACCTCCGTCAAGGCGAGGACCTGGCGGCAGGGTGGCGGCGGCGCGATGGCTTCCTGCTGGTGGAAGAGCGTGGACACGTCGTCGGGTACGTCGCGTTGACCGCTCAGATCGAGCACGGCATAGTGAGGGCGGACGATTTGGTGGTGGACCGGCCCTGGCGGCGACGTGGAATCGGCACTGCGTTGCTGCGTGCCGCCGCCCAATGGGGGCGCGAGCGTGACCTGGTGCGGCTGGTGGTCGAAGTCCAGACCAAGAACTATCCTGCCATCCGGTTCTGCCGGTCGCGGGGATTGGCGTATTGTGGCTACAACGACCACTACTGGCCGAGCCAGGACATTGCCCTGTTCTTCGGGCAATCGCTGCGGTAATGGCGGATGGGTACATCCGCGGTAAGTACATCCGGCGTCGCAGTTGGGTTGATGGGATTGTTATCGGCGTTCGACTGGCAAGGGTCGCTTGAATTAGCCAACGTTGTGCTCGCCTCGGGCATCGTCATCGTCTCCTTTGCCCTCTGGCTTTACCTTATCATTTATAACCTCCGCAACAGTGTGGCGCGTGCGTTCGCCACGCTCCTGGCCTGTGTGGTGCTCACCTATTTCGTGGACCTGGCCGTGTTCGGCGCGGCCGACCTGGACCCGGCCCTGCTGTGGCTGCGGGTCCAGTGGGTGGGCATCGCGTTCACACCGGCGGCCTACCTGAGTTTCTCCAACGCTCTCCTGGCCACGACCGGCGCCCGTAGCCACGTGCGCGACGTTGCCGTGCGCGTCAGTTACGCCCTGAGTGCCCTCTTGCTCCTGGGGGCAGCCTTCACCGGCCTCGTCGTGCGCGACGGCGTGCTTGGTCATCGGGCTCCCCACCTGCTGCCCGGGCCGCTGTTCCCTGGTTTCGTCGTGTACTTTTTTGCTGCCGTGCTGTGGGGGGCAGTCAACGTCCTGTGGGCGCGCCGCCGTTGCCTCACCTCGACGTCACGGCGCCGCATGACCTACCTGACGGCCACCTTCGCCGCGCCGGCGGCGGGTGTCTTCCCGTACCTGCTCCTCACCGGTTGGTCAGATTATGTGCCCGGCGCAACGTTCTGGCTCCTGCTGGTGGTGGGAAACGTGGCCGTGGGGACGATGTTAGTGCTCCTGGCGTACAGCGTCGCCTTCTTCGGTGCGCTGACCCCCGACCGGGTGGTGAAACACCGGCTGGTCCGTTTCTTGATTCGCGGGCCGTTCGTCGCCACGCTCGTCGTCGTGGTGATCATTGCCGCGTCGCAGGCGGAAGGATGGCTGGGCCTGCCAGGCCGCCGCCTGATGCTCTTCGGCGCCGTGGGCGTGATCCTGATCCTGCAACTGGGCGTCGAACTGGCCAAGCCGTTGATTGATCGAGCGCTCTATCGCCAGGATCGGCCTGAGATCGAGTGGATCCAGGAAATGGGCAACCGGCTGTTGACGACGACGGACCTGCGCCAGTTTCTGGAGAATGTGCTCACGGCACTGTGCGATCTGCTGCGGGTGGGTGCGGCGTTTGTGGCCGTCGTAGATGGCGGCAGGCCCCACCTGGAGGTCGTGTGTGGTTCCCTGGAACCGGGCACGCTGGATGAACTGCCCCCGGAAGCGTGGCAGGAGGCCGACGAAGCGGAGCCCCTCCGAGCGCGGCAGATTAAGCGATATGGGGACCTGTTCGTGTGGAACGGGTATTGGTTGGCCCCCTTGCGCATCAAGGGGCAGGACGGCGTCATCGGGGTGGTAGGCATGGCGGCGCGATCACCCAGGCCGGATCTGAGCCCGGAGGAGCAGGCAGGGATGAAGGCGCTGCTCGACCAGGCAGCGGTGGCGCTGGAGGATCGCATGCTCCAGCAGGGCATCTTTAGCGCGTTGGAGCGCATTATCCCCGAGATCGAGGACATCCAGCGTCGCCGGGGGGTGGTACATTACGTTGGAGAACAGGCGCTCTCCGGGTTCAATCTGCTGGAGGCGGCCGGGTTCCGCCAGTGGGTCAGGGATGCACTGGCTCATTACTGGGGTGGCCCTAAACTGACCACGAGCCCACTCCTTTCGTTGCGCGTGGTGGAGCGGGCGACGCGGAATTACGATGGCAATGCCATGCGAGGGCTGCGGGCAGTACTCCAGCAGGCGATTGAGCGGCTGCGCCCCGGCGGAGAGCGCCAGATGACGGCGCCGGAATGGTTGTTGTACAACATCCTGGAGCTCAAGTTCGTCGAAGGGCGGACGGTGCGTGAGGTTGCGCGGAGGTTAGCGATGAGCGAATCGGACCTGTACCGCAAACAGCGCGTGGCGCTCGAAGAAGTCGCCCAGGCGCTGGCAGAAATGGAACGGGAGGAGTTGAACCATCGGAAGGAGCATTGTGAGGCGAAGTAACGTTTGACAGGGTATTGGGACCGCCATTGGTATCAATGTACGTCACAGAATGGGAGGCAAAAGAGCGATGGGGCAGATGGGCGAGTTTGTTCCTGGGGATGCGCCTCTGAATGAGGCGTACTGGGAAGCACTGTTGCGGGATGAGGGGCACGGGGGAACTGCTCCTGTGACCGCCCAGGAACCTTGGGGTGGAGAGAGTGTGGACGGTTCTGGGACGGGGGAAGCGGCAGAACCAGGGCACGGCGAGGATGCGTGGAAGGGGGCACGCCAGGCGATGGAGCAGGGGCAAGTGCTCCAATTGCCGGTCGTGGGGTGTAACCGTGGCGGGGTGCTGGTGGGGTGGAATGGCCTGCGGGGTTTCGTTCCCGCGTCTCACCTGGTGGATCTCTCCCCCTCGGCGGACGAGGAGGAGCGGTACGACGAGCTGCGGCGTCTGGTGGGGACCCGCTTGTGTCTCAAGGTCATCGAACTGGACCCAGCCCTGGGGCGCTTTGTGCTTTCCGAACGGGCTTCCCGCTTCGACGAGAGCCGCCGCCAGGACTTGCTGGATCGTCTCTGTCCAGGCGATATATGCCAGGGCCGGGTGACCAATCTCTGCTCCTTTGGTGCGTTTGTGGACCTGGGAGGGCTGGAGGGGTTGGTGCACGTCTCGGAACTCTCTTGGGGACGCGTGGAGCATCCTGGCGACCTCCTTCAGCCGAGCCAGCCCGTGGAAGTGTACGTCCTCAACGTAGATCGGGAGCGCAGGCGTGTGGGCCTGAGCATCAAGCGTTTACAGCCCGACCCCTGGCAATCGGTCGAAGAGCGTTACCAGGTCGGCCAGGTCGTTACAGGCTGTATCACCCACATCGTGAATTTCGGGGCCTTCGCGCGGGTGGAAGACGGGCTGGAAGGGTTGATCCACATCTCGGAGTTGGCGGAGGGAGATTTCCTCCACCCCCGCAACGTGGTGCGGGAAGGCGACGCTGTGACCGCTCGCGTTATCAATATTGACAGCGAGCGGCGCCGCATGGGATTGAGTTTGCGGCAGGTTGAGGAGTCTGTGCAGGATGACCAAAAGAGGAAAGAGGGAACCGGAGCGCCGGAATCACTGGCGGGCTATCTTCACTGACCCGCTGTTGCAGCAAATCCTGGCCCTGCTCCTGATCGCGCTGGGCGTGATCACGCTGCTGTCCTTGTTTCGGGTGACGAGGGGGCGCTGGGCTGATGCGTGGGTGGATTTGCTGCGGTACTGGTTGGGCTGGGGAGCCTACCCGGCTGCCGTGACCATGCTGTTGACCGGGCTGCTGTGGCTCCAACATCACCTCGACCGGCCGGTGAGGTGGCGCTGGCGTCCATTCGTCGGCGCGGAACTGGTGTTCTTTAGCCTGTTGGCGTTGGTGCACACCGTGGCCGGCCGCGCTGACCCCTGGCGATTGGTCGAGGAACGCTGGGGTGGGGGGTTGGTTGGCTGGGCAGTGGCCGTACTGCTATCCAGGTACCTGGGCTGGCCGGTGGCGGCGCTGATACTGCTCGTGCTGGCCCTCCTGGGGCTGGGCCTCACTTTCGACGTCACCTTCGCCGACGTGCTGCGGGCGGTACGCGCGGTGTGGGCGACGCGGCCCCCGGGGACGGGGGCCGGAGCGACAGGAAGCCGCCGCCCGGCAGGGCAAGCCGTAGCGACTCGCCAGCGTCAGAGGATCGACCAATCGCCCCGACGTGGCCCGGCCGGGCTGGGGCGACCACAGGAACCGCCGTGGCCGCAGGAACAGCCGCGGCCGGCACAGGCAGGGCGTGTGCAGCCTGCTCCCCGCGAAGCGGTCCCTCCGCCTCAGGTGCGCCCGGCCGAGCCAGCGCGTCGTAGCGTGCCGTCCCAAGCCCAGGGTGCGCCTCCGGTCGCGCCCTCGCTGCAACCTGCGGTTACGCCTCAGGCTGGACCGGCGGTGGCGGCGTCTCCCCGTGTGCGCCAGTTCACCCTGCCCCCGCTCGACATGTTGAGCGAGCCCGAACTGCCGGCGTTGAGCGACGATGAGATCCGCGAGAAATCGCGCATCATCGAACAGACGTTGGCGCAGTTCGGCCTGCCGGTCGAGGTCGCCGAGGTGCGTGTGGGCCCCACCGTCACCCAGTTCGGCGTGACGCCTGGCTTCGTGGAACGCTCTGGAGCCAGCGGCCGGCAGCGGTTGCACAAGGTGCGGGTGAGCCAGATCAGCACGCTGGCGGACGACCTGGCGCTGGCGCTGGCGGCTTCGCGCCTGCGCGTCGAGGCTCCCGTGCCCGGCCGTTCCATCGTCGGCATTGAGGTGCCCAACAGCAAGGTCCAGCGGGTGGGTGTGCGCGAGGTGATGGATACGGAGGAATTCCGCAAACTCGATTCGCCGCTGGCGTTCGCGTTGGGGCGTGACGTGGCGGGCGAGCCGGTGGTGGCCGACCTGGCCAGGATGCCACACCTGCTGATCGCCGGTACGACCGGATCGGGCAAGTCGGTCTGTATCAAGGCCATCACCGCCTGCTTGATCTACAACAACACACCCGACGACTTGCGGATGGTCATGATTGACCCCAAGATGGTCGAGTTGGTGCGGTTCAACGGGCTGCCCCACCTCTATGGCCGGGCCGAAGTGGACCTGGAGCGGGTGGTCAAGGTGCTGCGCTGGGTGGCCTACGAGATGGATGAGCGCTACAAGCGCTTCGCCGCCGTCACGGCGCGCAATCTCGACGACTACAACCGCCTGATGAAGCGCAATGGAGATCGGCCTCTGCCGCGCATGGTCGTGCTGGTGGACGAATTGGCCGACCTGATGATGCTGGCCCCCGACGAGGTCGAGCGCACCATCTGTCGCATCGCGCAGATGGCCCGCGCCACAGGCATCCACCTGGTGGTGGCGACGCAGCGCCCCAGCGTAGACGTGGTGACAGGCCTCATCAAGGCCAACTTTCCGGCCCGCATCTCGTTTGCCACCGTCAGCCAGGTAGACTCGCGGGTGATCCTGGACATGTCAGGCGCAGAGACGCTGCTGGGGCGGGGCGACATGCTCTACCTGGCGGCGGATGCGGGCTATCCGGTGCGCGTGCAGGGGTGTATGGTCTCGGAAGAGGAACTGGAGCGCGTGGTGACCTTCTGGCGCGAGCAGTCGCGGGCCGCATGGCCCGGGCCGGTCGAAGAAGAGGCCCCCTGGGAGCGCATGATGCGGCCGGCGGAGCAGAGACCGGTTGAGGACGACTATGTGGACAATGATCTATTGCAGCAGGCGATCGCCCTGGTGCAGAAGACCGGCAGCGCTTCTGCCTCGCTCTTGCAGCGGCGGCTGCGCATCGGCCATCCGCGGGCAGCACGGCTGATGCAGATCATGGAGGAGATGGGCGTCGTCGGCCCGCCCGA
>DATKWP010000417.1:0-4321 GCA_035529535.1 Anaerolineae bacterium
TCAGAAGGGGAAATTCTTCCGCCAGTTCGCCGGCCAGGAAGGGATTGGCCTGCCTCACCTCGATGGCGAGAGCCAGGTACGCCGGCTGGAGCGCTGGCTGGGCAACCATCTGCCCGAAGTCGAGGTGCCTGTGCGCTCGGCTATCGTCTTCGTCAATCCCAACCTGGCGCTCGACGCCGAGGCGTCGCCCGTGCCGGCCTTTTACGGGAAGAAGGTCAAGGCCTGGCTGCGCGGGCCAGGCAAACTCAAGCCGCTGCCAGATAGCGTGTACCGCCGGGTAGCCGAAGCCCTCGGCGCCACGCCGCCACAGGAAGGCTCGTAGGAGACGAGGGGCGATTCAACAAAAAGGCGCAGAGACGCAGAGAAACACGAGGAATCGTGAGATCCCTTTTATCTCTCTGCGCTCTCTGCGCCCTTGCGCCTCTGCGTTTATACGACCTTACCCGCCCAACTCCTTGAGCCGGGCCTCCCACTTGGCGTACAGCTTCTTGTAGGTGTCCTCGCTGATCTCACCTGCGGCCAGCCGCATGTCCAGGTTGTCTAACGTTGCCCGGACCTCCTCGACCGTCTTGGGAGCAGCAGGAGCGGCAGACGCTTCCGGTGCAGGCTGCCGGCCTGGCTGTTGCATGCTCTGGCTGAGCATCTGGGCCATAGCCACGCCCATACCCATCCCTGCACCCAAACCGACCCCTGTGCCGGCGGCCCCACCGCCAGGCTGCTGGGCCGCATCCCGCATCGCCCGCGCCGCCTGGAACTGCATGTAGGCCCCCATGTCGCCCAGCGCCCCCATGGAAGCGGCCTCGTCAATCGCCTTGGCGGTCTCCTCGGTCGGCCCGAGGTACTCGACGTAGACCGAGGTCAGGCTCAGCCCACGGGCCGCGAACTCCTCGGCCGCCTTGGCCCGCACCCCCATCGTCAACTCCTCGGCCATCCCTGCCAACTCGATGACCGACTTGTGCATCTCGCCGACCAGGTCGGTCAGCTTGGTCAGGATCATACTCCGCAGGAAGTTCTGAATGTCGCCCGTGCGGTAGATGCCCTGCGTGCCGACGATCTTGTTGATGAACAGTTGGGGCTCCACGACCTGCACCGCGAAGGAGCCGCGCGCCTGCACGCGCGCCATGCGCAACACCGGGTCCGGGATCGTGATCGGCGTCGGCGTGCCCCACTTGAGGTCGGTGAACTCGCGCAGGCTCACAAAGTACACCTCTGCCTTGAAGGGGGTCTGCCCGGAGAACGCCTTGCCGATCAGGTTCACCAGCAGCGGGACGTTGGCCGTCGCGATCGTGTGGGGGCCTGGGCCGAAGGTGTCCAACGCCCGCCCGTCGCGGAAAAAGACCGCCGCCTGGCTGTCGCGCACGATCACCTGTGAGCCGAGACGGAAGTCACCGGAGCCCCGCTCGGGCAAGCGGTGCACCATCTCCGTACCGGCTTCATCTACGAACTCTACAATATCGAAGATTCGCGCCATGGGTTCTTACCTCCTCAGACTGACGGAGCCTCTGCGGCCCCCTGCACATCGCCCAGGATCATGTGCTCGCGCTGATCAAAGGTGCTGTTCGCCTCACTGCAAATATCCTGGACGATGCGGATCGTCTCGATCAGCCCCTCGCCGCTGGGGATCGCCTCCCGCAGCCGGCCGGTCGCCGCCTCCAGCCGCTCCACGTACTCGACCAACGCCGCGTCAAAGTTGTACATCTGCTCCAGTTCGGCCTGGTTGACCTTGGCCGCGTCGAACAGCCCAGAGTAGCCGTAACTGGCGAAGCGGATGCGGTCAATGAACGTCTGCAGTTGCGTCGCGGCACTCCCCAGGTCGTCCACCAGGTCTATCCGGCCGTGGTTGATCAACTCTTTCTGCGCCACGTCGAGTTTGCGGCGCTGGCCGGCCAACTTTTCGGCCAGCAACTGGCGCAGCAGTTGATCCGCCTTGCGCCGGTTCTGGCGTTCCTGGTACCCCTTCCAGCCAGGGATGAAGTCGAGCAACTTTTCCAACCCTGTGCGGCTACCTTGTGCCTTATCGAAGATGTCTCCCACTCCCATTATCCAATCCTCCTTGGGTTCAAAGTGACGGGCTTGTTCACCAGCCCCAATCTACCACACAATACCTCATTACGCAACATGGCGCGTCTGGTTTCACCTCCTCAACTCGTCAGGAATATCTCGGCCCCACAAAAAGGACACCGAACCACACCCTTGCCGGCCAGTTCCACCGCACCCCCACAACTGGGGCACTTGGGGCCGTGCAGCTGGGGTCACGCACGTTGAGGCCGTAGCCCAGGTGAGGGGCAGAGATGGAAGGAGGGGAGAGGAGGGAGGGAAGGGCTCGGGCGCTTGCACACGGACGGGGCGTGCCCGGCCATCCGATCATGGCGATCAGGGCCACAACCATCCACCTGCGTGCGGCGACAGAGCATGGTTTCATGTGAAGAGCGCACAAACTAAACCCGTCGGTTTTTTTCCTCAAACCCGACGTGTCTGACCAGGTTCGTAGGGGCGACTTGGGCTTCTTCTACGCCAACCGAGTGCTAGAACGGACGTGGCGCGATGCCGATCAGATACCCGAACCGCGCCTTGAACCCCTCCAGCGACAGGTTCGTCTGCGTCGCCATGCGCGCCAGGAGCATCCCGTTCTCCGCATCCTGCGGCTTCAGCCGAATCATGAACTTGTACGCAGACTGGTACGTGAACGAGTCAATCTTCACCACGCGCACTTCCGTCCGGCCCGTGTTCGGGTCCATCATCTTCTCCAGCGGAATGGGCACCACCTGGTTCTGCTGGAGCGTGATGGTGGCGTTGCTGCCCCCCTCCAGCAAAAAGTCCACCGCCGCTTCGCCCAGGCTGCGCGTGTAGTCAATGTCGAACGCAATCGGGTCCGCGCACCGCAACTCGTATCCCAGGTCCTTGCTGACGACCCCCATGTCAACGCCCAATTCCAACAGTTGCTTGCGCAACGCTCGCTTGAGGATGTCCGCCGTGTTGATTTCGGCCAGCCGGATGTGGCCGTGCGCATCCCGCTCCACGTTGTCCAACGTCTCCAGGTCGGCGTGCGCCAGTTGCTCCATGATGCCTTCCGCGACCAGCGCCAACCCATAGGACTTGCCCTCGGCCAACCGCTTGATCACCGAGGCTGCCAGGATGTCGGTCACTTCCTGCAACCGGATCTCGCGCCCCCCCCACTCCTCGGGGATCAGCGTCAACGTGGCTCCCGAACTCTTGCCAACTCCCAGCGCCAGGTGCCCTGTCTTGCGCCCCTGCGTCACGACCAGGAACCAGCGCAGCCCCGTCAGCGCATCTTCCATCAGATTCATCACGATGCGCGTCCCCAACTCACGCGCCGTCTCGAAGCCGAAGGTAGGAATGCCCTCCGGCAGGGGCAGATCGTTGTCAATCGTCTTCGGCACGTGGACCGTCTTGATCCTGACCCCCATGTGCTCCTCGGCGTATCGTGCCACCCGGTACGCCGAATAGGCCGTGTCATCCCCACCGATGGCCACCAGGTAGGCGACCCCCGCATCTATTAACGCATGCACACACTTGCCGAGCGATTCCTCGCTCTTGGTCGGGTTCGCGCGTGAGGTTCGCAGGATGGACCCGCCGTCGAGATGGATCCGGCTGACGTCGCTGATCGTCAGCGGCCGGCCAACCATCTCCCCGTGCATCAGGTGTTTGAAGCCGTCATAAATCCCGACGACCTTTAACCCATTGTTGATCGCCTCAATCGTCGCCGAATGGATCACGCTGTTGATCCCCGGCGCCGGGCCACCACCCACCAGGATACCGATCTTGTCGCTGCTTGGCTCACTGATCATACGTCATCACTCCATCCTTGAGACCTGCGTTGCGCACGGCGTGTCCCGCCGCTGTTGCCGATTCAAATAAACGCCGAAACATTCTTTCGGCGTCCCTGGCAATCCGTCCTATTATAACAGAGGTGAGCCAGCGGAGCAAACCCCCCATGATATGCTCACGCCCGTCAATGAATCTATCCCGCCTCATGGATGTACTCATCCACCCTCATGGATGTACTCATCCACGAACATCTCGCTTAACACGGCGCCGGTCTTTTCGACGGCTCTGTCCGGGTCCAACGTGTACTGAAACCCCAACTCCGCCGAGACAAAGCCCTGGTAGTTGACCCTCTTTAGCGCCCTGGCAAACGGGGCAAAGTCAATCTTCCCATCCCCAGGGATCAGATGGGCATCGCTATCGCCGTGATTGTCGTCAATGTGGACGTGAAACGGCACATCCCTCAGGCTGGCGACGACGTTAGCCAGGTTCTCCCCGTTGACGTTGGCGTGCCCGGTGTCCAGCAGGATGCCCA
>DATKWP010000418.1:0-6213 GCA_035529535.1 Anaerolineae bacterium
CGCCGACGCTCGCCCGGTATACGTGGTCTGCCACGGGCGTCATCAGGGTTCCGTCGTAGAGTTCCGAGCCGAGCGCGTAGCGCAGGATGACGTAGGTCACGTCGGAACTGTCTTCGACCCGGCAGGTGACAGTGGCGGTGATGCTGCCGCTGCAGCCGTTGACGTAGATGGGGGTGGGGCTCAGCCCCACGTTCCATATATCGGGCGCTCTCTCGTCAGGGGGGAGGTCTTGTACGATCACCACCTGGGAAGCGCTCCACGCACTGGTCAGCCCGAGGTCATCCTGAACCTTGAGCCTGGCCTGGTATTCCCCAGGCCGATCGTAGGTGTGGTAGCGCACGGGCTGTTCGATCCACGTGAGTACTGTGCCGTCGCCAAAGTCGAACAGGTACCGCGCGACGGTGCCATCGGGATCGAAGGATGCGCTGCCATCGAAGCGGACACTCTCCGCGCCTGCCCTCACCCGGAGCGGCGACACGCCCAAGATCGCCTGCGGCTTGCCGGGCTGGGGCGTGCCCACGGTGAACTCCCACGTGCTTGACCAGGGGCTGTCGCCGCAAGCGTTGGATGCCTGCACGCGCCAGTGGTAGATGCCGTCGGCCAGTGCGCTGCCTGGGGTGTAGGTGGTGCTGGAGGTGGTCCCGTCAACCTCGGGCGAGGAGAAGCCGGCGTCGCCGTCCACCTGGATGCGATAGGAGGTCGCCTCGCCCGCGCCCGTCCAGGCGAAGGTCGGGGTGTCGTCCTCGGTGGTGCTGCCGTCGGGGGGCGAGGACAGGGTGGGGGCGGGGGGCGTGGGGCAGTAAGTGTCCACGGTGAGGCTCCAGGCTGCTGACCAGGGGCTGTCGCCACAGGTGTTGGACGCCTGCACGCGCCAATAGTAGACGCCATCGGCCAGGGCGCTGCCGGGGGTGTAGGTGGTGCTGGAGGTGGTCAGGTCAACCTGGGGCGAGGAGAAGGCGGGGTCGTCGTCCACCTGGATGCGGTAGGAGGTGGCTCCGCTCGCGCTTGCCCAGCCGAAGGTTGGGGTGTCGTCGTCGGTGGTGCTGCCATCGGGGGGTGAGGAGAGGGCGGGAGCGGGAGGCGTGGGGCAGTAGGTGTCCACGGTGAGGCTCCAGGTTGCTGACCAGGGGCTGTCGCCGCAAGCGTTGGATGCCTGCACGCGCCAGTGATAGGTGCCGTCGGCCAGGGCACTGGCAGGGGTGTAGGTGGTGCTGGAGGTGCTCAGGTCAACCTCGGGCGAGGAGAAGCCGGCGTCGTCGTCCACCTGGATGCGGTAGGAGGTGGCTCCGCTCGCGCTCGTCCAGTCGAAGGTTGGGGTGTCGTCGTCGGTGGTGCTGCCGTCGGGGGGTGAAGATGGGCTGGGCGTGCCAGGTGTGGAAAGGACGATCACGCTCCAGACGGACGACCACGGGCCATCTGCGCAGGAGTGGGAGGCCCGGACCCGCCAGTAGTAGGTGCTGGGTCCCAACGGCGTCCCGGGGGTGTAGTCGGAGTTCGAGGTTGTCGCGTCAACCGTGGGGGAAGCGAAATCGGAACTATCATCCACCTGGATACGGTAGGAGGTGGCTCCACTCACCGGCGGCCAGTCGAAATAAGGCGTCGTGTCGCACGTGCTGCTATCGTCTGGTGGTGAGGGAAGGCCGGGCGCTCCGGGGGCAATGCAGAGGGGTTCCTCTCTCGTGTTGTTATCTTCGTCGCTTTCCGGTATGCTATCGCCGTAATCGGCGACGGCCCGTACTGTGTGGTTGCCGGCGATGGCGCGCCAATAGAAGTCGAAGATCTCGGTGGCCCCCTGTGCGATACTGTCGACACAGTCATCTTCGACCCGGAAATCGTCCATGAACAGTCGTACGCATACCCCGGTCCAGGTCGGAGTGTCCATGTCACCCTGGTTCTGCACCGGGACCGTAAAGTGCACGACGTCGCCTACGGCCGGCGGATTGGGTGTCCAGTCAATCTCGAGCAAGACCAGGTCGGGGTTGGCAGCGGCGTGTAGGACCTGGAGCGGGTTCAGGATCAACACTGCAGCAGCGAGAAGGAACGCGGTACGCATGGTCGTGTCTGACCTCCTGGATGATGGTAGGACCTGATGGGGCAATGTCGGGGGCTATGACGTCGAGGGCTATGCCGCCGGGGGCTATAAACGAAACAGCCGACCACCTGCCGGGCCGGCTGCCCGGTTGGCGATCGGCGATCAGTCTTCCATATTACCCTCCTTGGTGGTCGGCTATCGCTAGGAGCCAGGGAAGGGGTGCAATCGCGTTCGACTCCTGAACGGCAATGATACCATGTTTCTATGGTAAAGTCAATTTGCATCCAACAGCGAGTGGTATACAATTAGCAGGGTATGGCACATCTCATCATGGTGGGTCTCCCATGGCGATCTTGATTGCAGCCCTATTGACGCTCGTGGCGCTCGCCACCCTCCTGGTCATCGCCTCGGTGGCAATCTCCTTTTTCCTCACCCGCCGGCATCACCTGGTCGAGACGCGCAGCCCGGCCGAGGTGGGATTGGCCTTCGAGAACGTCACCTTCAAGTCCAGCGACGGCCTCACCCTGCGCGGCTGGTGGATCCCGGCCCCCGGTTCCGGCCGGGCCTCCGGTTCCGGCCGGGCCATCATCCAGATGCACGGGCACGCGGGCAGCATGGACCCGGACGTCCAGTACGTGCCCGCCTGGCACGCGGCCGGGCTGAACGTGCTGATGTTCGACTTCCGCGCCCACGGGCGCAGCGAGGGTCACGTCAGCACGTTCGGCTACCTGGAACGGCGCGACGTGCAGGGGGCCATCCGCTTTCTCCAGCAAGAAAAGGGCGTGCGGCGCATCGCGCTGGTGGGCTTTTCGCTGGGGGGGATGGTCTCAATCCTGTCTGCCCCCGTCTGCCCGCAGGCCGACGCAGTGGTGGCCGACGGTGCCCCGGCCCGCATCCGCTCCGCCCTGACGGTATGGGGCCTGGAGCACCACCTGCCCCTGTGGTTTGCCTCGCTCCTCGCGTGGATGGCAGTCTGCGGTGCGTCGCTGCGCCTGGGGGTGAACCTGTTCCGCTACGAGCCGGTGCGCTGGATCGGCCAGATTGCGCCGCGCCCGCTGATGATCGTCCACGGCGACCTGGACCAGTACTGCCCAGACTTCCAGGACCTGCTGGCCGCCGCCCACCCGACGGAACTGTGGCGCGTGCCGGACGTGGGGCACGTCCAGGCCAGCCAGGTCTACCCCGAGGAATACCGGAGGCGGGTGGTCGCCTTTCTTGATCGGCATCTGTAACCTTCCCGAAGGCTGGGAGCTTTCGGGAAGGTTGATGGAGGAGGAGGACAACCATGAAACGCATGCGCTGGTACGACTATATCTCGGTCAACCTGTTCTGGCTGGGGCTGAACACGCGCAACGACGCTACTCAGAACATCTTCATGCCCTACCTGGTGGCTCAGTTCGTGCGCCCCGACATCCGCAACACCGCGCTGGGCGAGATGCGCACGGCGGGGCTGATCATCGCCATGCTGGTCCAGCCGGTGATGGGGTTGCTCAGCGACCGCTCCACCTCGCGGTTTGGGCGGCGGCGGCCCTTTATCTTCGTCGGCGTCCTCTTGGACCTGGTCTTCCTGGCCTGTATTGCGCTGGCGCTCAACTACTGGGCCTTGCTGGCGGCCGTGCTGTTGATCCAGTTCTCGTCGAACGTCTCCCACGGCGCGCTACAGGGGCTGATCCCCGACCTGGTGCCGGAGGACCGGCGTGGGGCGGCCTCGGCCGTCAAGTCTATCTTTGAACTGGTACCGCTGGTCATCCTGGGCCTCACGATTGCCCCGCTGGTGGGTGGTGGCGAGTTCCACCTGGCTGCCTTCGTGGTCGGGCTGATGCTCCTGGTCCTGATGCTCCTCACCATGGCCCTGGTCAAGGAGAGCCCGCTGAAAGAGAAGCCGGACGTCCCGCTCGCGCCGACGATGGTGCGCGTCCTGGGGATGCTGGCCGGGATCGGGATCGGTGCCGTAGCCGGGCTGGCAGCGGGCGGCGTGGTAGGTGGGCTGGCCGGGCTGGTCGCCTGGCCGCTGGCGGGGGGGGCTGCCGGTAAAACCATCGCCGTGGCGGTGGGCGGCGTCGTGGCCATGGCCGTGGCGGTGGTGGCCGGCGTGTGGGCGGGCACGTTGACGACGATCGGCAAGGAGGTGCGCCGGCAGCCCTCGTTCACCTGGTGGGTGGTCAACCGGCTGATGTTCCTGGCTGCCATCACGTCCCTGCAGGGCTTTCTGCCCTATTTCTTGATGTACGCCTTCAAGGTGAGCCGGGAGACGGCGGCCAGCATGACCGGCATGCTGATCATGGTCGTGGGGCTATGTACGCTGCTCAGCGCGCTGCCCAGTGGCTGGCTGGCGGACCGCTTCGGGCAGAAGCGGCTGCTCGTCGCGGGGGGCCTGCTGGCGGTGCTGGGGACGCTGGTCGTGCTGACGACGATCTGGACGCCCAACCTGGTGCTGCTCTACGTGGCCGGAGCCATCCTGGGGCTGTCCGTCGGCCTGTTCATGACCACCAACTGGGCCTTGGGCACCCGCCTGGCCCCGCCCGCCGAGGCGGGCAGGTACCTGGGCATCTCCAACCTGGCCGGGGCCGGGGCGGGCATGATCGGGCAGGGCATCGGCGGCCCGGTGGCGGACTATCTGAACCGTAGCCTCCCAGGCCTGGGATATTTCGTGATCTTTGCCGGGTATGGGGTGCTATTCCTGTTGAGCGTGGCCAGTTTGCGGGGGATTGCGGAGAGCAGCGCACAGAACCCATCATGACGCGGCTCCAATTGCGACTAAATCTGCTTTAACGTGGAGGCGCACAGGCGCAGAGAAAAGCATAAGATGCCTCTGCGACTCTGCAGCTCTGCGGCTCTGCGTTGAGAGATTGCGCGATCAGTTTTTCAGGAACTTGTCTGCAATCCGCAATCCGCAATCAAAGAGACCCCTTCTGCCGCAGGTGGATCGGGTACCGGCTGGTGAGGCGGCCTCCTCTACGCCGGGCCCAGCCCAGCGGGAAGCCATCTACCGTGACCAGCACCCGCCCGGCCGGGCCGTCGTCCGGCCAGGGGCTGCCCCGCAGGTATTGGACCACGCGGGGGTCATCCACCTCCAGGTTGATGCTGCTCTGCGCCTCCTCCGGGCGCAGCCCCACGGCCAGTGCATGGTCTGCTTCCACCTCGCCGTGACGCAGGTAGGCGACCCGCCAGCCGGGCCGCAGCACGTGCAACCCCGTCCACAGCGCCGGGTCCATCGGCGTCACGTAGAGTTCGTCGTTCCCGGCGAGTAGCAGCCCCTCCTCAGGCGGCGGTTGCACCAGCACCTCCCGCAGTCCCTTGCGGTACAGATTCAGCACCCGCCCCGGCATACCTGTATCGAACCGCCGGGGCGGCACGTAGGGATGGGCCCTGCCCTTGCGGCGTAGCAGGGCGTAAAAGTGGCCGTGCCCCGGCCCCCGGTGGGGCCACAGCCGCCCGCTGCGCCCGATCTCTTCCGGCGCACCGACCCACTCGGGGCGTCCGGGAGTCAGGCCCGGGAGCGGCGGCAAATCTGCCAGGGCAAAGTCGGCATGCCGCGCCAGGAACTCGGCCACGACCCCCTCGTTCTCCTCCGGGGAAAAGGTGCAGGTGCTATATAGTAGCCGCCCGCCTGGACGCACCAGTGGTGCAGCCTGATCGAGCAGCATCTGCTGGCGGCGGGCGTTGCCCTCGACGGCGGCCAGGCTCCAATCGCGCAGCGCTTGCGGGTTGTGAAAGAACATCCCCTCCCCGGAGCACGGCGCGTCCACCAGCAGCGCGTCGAACAGGGACTCCCAGCGCTCCGCCAACCGGTCGGGGTACTCCTGCGTGACCAGGGCATTGGTCACCCCCATCCGCTCCAGGTTGTCGGCCAGGGCAGTGGCGCGGCGGCCCACTACCTCGTTGGCGACCAGCACGCCCTGCCCGGCCATACGGGCGGCCAGGTGCGTGGCCTTGCCGCCGGGGGCGGCCGCCACGTCCAGCACCCACTCGCCCGGCCGTGGATCGAGCAACACGCC
Organism: Anaerolineae bacterium; assembly: GCA_035529535.1. Lineage (GTDB taxonomy): Bacteria > Chloroflexota > Anaerolineae > B4-G1 > B4-G1 > DATKWP01. The sequence goes on from DATKWP010000418.1 coordinate 6,031, forward strand.
CGCCGCCATCGCGCTGGGGTCCTGGACGTAGAAAACGCCCGCCGCGTGGTAAGGGTGTGAACCCACGTGGGCTTCTTCCTGGAGCCGCAGCCCCTCCGGGCACCACGGCACGGGCTGCGTCTTCCAGGGCATGCGGGCGCGCAGCGCCTCCAGCGGCCCACGCAGCGGGTTCAGGCGCAGGCC
>DATKWP010000419.1:0-2828 GCA_035529535.1 Anaerolineae bacterium
CCACGTCCGCCACGCGGGGCTGGAGCCGTACGTGGCCCTGGGCGAGTTGGACAACCGCCCCAGCGAGCGGGCTGAACGGCTGCGCGCGGCGTTCGCACGGGCGGGGGTCACGGCCGAGATCCCTCCCGACGTCCAGGTGGCGCTGTGGGAAAAGTTCCTGTTCATCGCCTCGTTCAGTGGAGTGGGGGCGGTCACCCGTGCGCCGGCCGGCGTATTGCGCACCCTGCCGGAGACACGTCACATGTTGGAACAGGCCATGACGGAGGTGCTCGCCGTGGCGCAAGCGCGCGGGATCGCTTTGCCGGAGGAGAGCATCCCCAAGACGATGGCCTTCGTAGATAACTTGCCACTGGATGGTACGGCCTCGATGCAGCGGGATATCATGGCAGGGCGGCCTTCGGAACTGGAATCACAGAACGGGGCAGTGGTGCGCCTGGGCCAGCAGGTGGGAGTGGCCACGCCGCTGCATACCTTCATCTATCGCAGCCTGTTGCCGCTCGAGTTGAGAGCACGGGGCCGGGTGCAGTTTGCGCTATGAGTCTCCACAAGGTCAACGTCGGGTTTATCATACGCGCGTTGCTCCTCGCGCTACCGGTTGCGGCACTGGCGACGGTGGTTGGCTTTGTCCTGCTGGTGACGCGCGGGTGGCCGCCAGCCGGCCCCATCCCGCCCCCTCCGACGATCCTATCGCCGCGCGGCGAGTTGCCGGCCGGGCCGGTTGGATTGGAGGAGTGGGTCCAGGTGCAGCACGGATCGTACAACCTGGCAGGGAGCGGGTTCCTCATCGTGCTCGACGATGGCGAGGTCGTGGGCGTGACCACGGCGCACAGCGTGCCGCTCGGCGCTCCCGCCCGCCCGCTCGAACGGATCGCCTTGCGCGTGGCCGGTCAGCCGGATTTCGTGGCCGAGTTCGATACGCTGTGGGGGCATCCGGGCCGGCCCCGCACGGGCGGCGACATGACGGTGGACTGTGTGCTCATGAAGACAGACCAGTCGCTGGATGCCAGCCTGCTTCTGACGCCCGACCCGCGCGGCGCACCCCAACCGGGCGAACGGGTATCCCTGTTCAGCGGCCTGGGAGATGGCCACGGCGGCCGGCGCGTCCTGGAAGGGACCGTCCAATCGGTCAGCGATACAGCCGCGTGGGTGGCGATGGATGGATGGTTCAGCCCAGGTCTTATGAGCGGGTCGCCGGTCGTCAGCCGGCACACCGGCCAGGCCGTGGGGATGGCCATCGCGGTCAGCCTGCGGCGCTATGGGTTGTTCCTGGGTCTGCACCCCATCGGGTCTATCGTGCGCCTGGCCGAGTCGGCGACGGAGTTTCCAGTATTGCCTGCATATTAGAGCGGAACGTCATCCAGGTGAAATACCGAACAGGCTCGCAAGGAGAGTAGAGATGCAAATTGTGACTGATAGTGGAACAGATCTGTGCCTGCCCCCTGAGCAGGCAGCCGAACTGAACATCCACGTTGTGCCTCTCGTCGTTACCCTTGAAGGTAAATCCTACCGCGAAGGCGTGGATGTCCAACCAGGCGAATTCTATCGCTTGCTGGCAGCGACCGACAGCCTGCCCATCACCTCCCAGCCCTCGGCGGGAGACTTTGCCGAGATCTACCGGCGGTTGGCGGCCACCGACCCTGACATCCTGTCTATCCACATGACTTCCGGTCTGAGCGGCACGTTCAACGCAGCCCAGGCAGGGGCAAAACTGGTGCCGGAGGCCAACGTCACCCACGTAGATACAAAAACCTTGTCTGCCGCAGCAGGATGGCAGGTGGAGGCAGCCGCCCGAGCGCTGAAGGCTGGTTGGCCGCAAGAGCGCATCCTGGCTTCGCTGGAGCGCATCGGCGCTGCCAGCGACAGCCTATACACCCTGAACGAACTCAAGTACTTGATTCACGGGGGACGCATCAGCCACATGAAAGGGCTGATCGCTTCGCTGCTAAATATCAAGCCGCTGATCGGGGTGGAAAAGGTGAACGGGACGTATGTGCAACTTGGCCAGGCCCGCACGTTCAAGCGAGCGGTCAAAGGGCTGGTTGATCTGATGACCCGGCAGCACGCGCCCGGCAGTGCTTTGCGTGTACAGGTGCTTTACTCAGACAATCCCGCAGGGGCGGCTATGCTACGAGAGCAAGTTGATCAGCAATTTGATTGCACCTGGCTGCCGGTTGGTCCCATGTCTCTCGTGCTGGGCGCCCATACTGGCCCTAGCATGGTGGGCGTTGCTTTCGCCTCTCTGGCCGCTTTTGCCGACATACCATAGACCTGCCAGGTCTTCTGAGACCTGGCAGGTCTGATTACAGGCGGAAGGGGTGGGATTCGAACCCACGGTGGCCACAAGGACCACAACGGTTTTCGAGACCGTCCCGTTCGTCCACTCCGGCACCCTTCCAGATTCTCACCGCTGAGACGCAGAGCTCGCAGAGATTCCTTTTATAGCCTCTCCGTGTCCTCCGTGTCTCCGTGGTGAGACGTTATTCAGTTGTCTTGTTACCCCGCAATGTGGCGAAGAAGCGCTCCAACAGCGCCTGCGCTTCCTCCGCCAGCACCCCCCGGCTGACGGCCACCTGGTGGTTGAAGCGCCGATCGCGCAACAGTTCGACCACCGACCCCACCGCGCCGGCCTTGGGATCGTCGGCCCCGTACACCAGCCTCGGCAGCCGCGCCGCCACCATCGCCCCCGCGCACATCGGGCAGGGCTCCAGCGTACAGTACAGCGTCACGCCCACCAGCCGCCAGCCCCCCAGCGTGCGGGCCGCCTCCCGCAGCGCGATCATCTCCGCGTGGGCGGTCGGGTCGGCGTCCGCCTCCCGGCGGTTGTGCCC
>DATKWP010000420.1:0-3522 GCA_035529535.1 Anaerolineae bacterium
GAGCGCCTCCAGCGTCGGCGTTGACCATCACGTCAGCAATACCTCCGTCGTCGCCGTCCGCCCCGCCACCGGCGAGATCCTGGCCATGGTCGGCAGCCTCGACTACTGGAACGAGGCCATTGATGGCCAGTTCAACGTGGCCGTAGACGGCCCCGGCCGCCAGCCCGGCTCTGCCTTCAAGCCCTTCACCTACGTCACGCTGCTGGCACAGGGGGACAACGCCGGCCACATGTTCCTCGACGTGCGCCGTGCCTTCCAGCAACCCACGGGCTACCCCTACGTACCGGAGAACTATGACCGCAAGTATCACGGCCCACAGCGCCTGCGGCTGGCACTGGCCCGTTCCCTCAACATCCCCGCCGTCTCAGCGCTCCAACTGGCCGGCGTGGACAACGTGATTCGTACCGCCCATCGCATGGGCATCAACACCCTGGATCGAGGACTGGACTACTATGGACTCAGCCTGACGTTAGGTGGCGGTGAGGTGCACCTGCTCGACATGGTCTACGCCTTCAACGTCTTCGCCAACGGCGGCCGCATGTACGGCACCCCCATGTCTAAGGAGCAGCGGCGCCCCGGGTACCGGGAACTTGACCCCGTCACCATCCTGCGCGTGGAGGATCGAGATGGCCGCCCGCTCTACGAGTACGCCCAACCCGAAAGCCGTGACGTCCTCCCCCCCCAACTGGCCTACCTGATCAACAGCATCCTCTCAGACAACCAGGCCCGCTGGGCCATCTTTGGCCGTCCCAACGCGCTGGAGCTGGCCGACGACCGGCCGGCGGCCGCCAAGACCGGCACCACCAACAACTACAAGGATGCCTGGACGCTCGGCTACACACCCCAACTGGCCGTCGGCGTATGGCTGGGCAACTCGGATAACAGCGACATGAAACCCGTCGCCGGCCTCATGGGGGCGGCGCCCATTTGGAAGGCGGTGATGGAGTATGGGCTACGAAATGAACCGATCGTCGCATTCGCGCGGCCAGAAGGATTGACCGAACGGGCCATCTGCGCCGTTTCTGGCCTGTTGCCAGGCCCCAACTGCCCGACCGTCAACGAGCTGTTCATCCCCGGCACCGAGCCGACCGAAACCTGCCACCTCCATCAGGCCTTCCGCGTCAACCGCGAGACCGGCCGGCTGTGCACCGTCTACACGCCGCCGGAACTGTGCGAGGAACGCGTGTACGAAGTATACCCGCCGGAGGCCGCCGACTGGATCGCCAGCCTGGCGGAGGACAAGCGTCCCCCCGTTCCTCCTATGGAGTACGATACCATCTACGGTCCCACCCGCGCCGACGCCGACGTCACCGTCATCAGCCCTGCTCCGTACTCCTACATCCGGAGCAGCGTGCCCATCACCGGCAACGCCAAGGGTGGCGACTTTAACTTCTACCGCGTCGTGTTTGGCCAGGGGCTGAACCCCACCGCCTGGACGCAGATCGGCCCCGACCACGGCAACCAGGTAGATCACAACGTGATAGAGTTCTGGGACACGAGCGGGTTGGACGGCCTGTACAGCCTGCGGCTGAGCGTCGTGGATCACTCGACCGCCCTGCGCGAGGCGACCATCCAGGTGACCGTGGACAACATCTCCCCCACCGTCAGACTGACCTACCCGGAGCAAGGATCCGAATACGAGCTGGGCTACGACGAATGGGCCAACGTCAACGCCGAGGTAGAGGACTATTCCGTCGCGCGGGTCGAGTTTTACGAGTACCCGGGCAACCAGGACACGCCCCCCCCGGAAGGGCTGACCCCCTTCGCCGTGCGCACCGTCGCCCCCTTCAATATCAACTGGACCATGCAGGGAGTAGGACAGCATACCTTCTACGTCATCGCCGTGGATGCCGCCGGCAATACCAGCGTCAGTAACCGGGTGATGATCTGGGTGGTGCCCCGCGAGGAGAGCCAGTGACGTGGCAGATGAGGGGGATGAGTACATCGATACAGAGCCGTCCATCGTTCGCTCGGATGTAGCGGATGAGTACATCCGTTCCACCCACTACGACTTGTGCCTGGCCTGGAACTGGAATTACGATGGCGACTTGGCGGTTCTGCTTGACGCGGCCTGCCGGTCACGCGGGCTAGCATTCCTACAGGTCACTCCCGACAACCTGGCGGACGTGTTGCAGGCCCTGGCCAGCGGCCAGATGACCTTGCGGGCCTTCTTCGACCGGGCGTCGGATGCCGACGCCCGTTTCACTCCTCTGGTCCAATGGGCCCACGATCACGCCACCTATCGCATCAACCCCCAGGAACGGGCATCCCGCACCTGGGACAAGGCCGCCATGCACCTGGCGCTCATCACCGCTGGCCTGTACACGCCGTACACCATCGTCCTCCCGTCCTACGACGAGCAAGCGGTCCTCCCGCCCGTGGATGTGAGCCCGCTGGGCGAGAGATTCATCATCAAGCCGGCCCACGGCGGCGGCGGGGCAGGGGTAGTCACGGAAGCCACGTCGCTCAGCCAGGTGATCGCCGCCCGCCAGGAATATTCCCACGACAGGTACCTGCTGCAGGCTCACATCGTTCCCGCCCGCTGCGACTCTCGCCCAGCCTGGTTCCGCGTCATCCATTGCGCCGGGCAGGTAAGCCTATGCTGGTGGGACACCCACACCCACGTCTACGCGCCCGTCACCCCGGCCGAAGAAAGCGGCTACAGTCTGGCCCCCTTGCGCCAGGTGGCGGCATCCATTGCCCACCTGTGCGGGCTCGAGCTGTTTTCTACCGAGGTCGCCCTGACGCCCGACGGCCTGTTCGTCGTGGTAGATTACGTGAACGACCAGATAGACCTGCGCCTGCAATCGAAAACGCCTGACGGTGTTCCGGATGATATCGTGCGGGACATCGCCGCACGCCTGGCCGCGCTCGTGGCAGCCCGATAAATCCGAGCAGGGCTGCTGACGTCCCTGTCATTCCGAGCGCATACGGGTGTACTCACCCGCGGAATCTCACGCCAGTGGCAGGCCGTCAAATTTGAGCGGGGCTGCTGACGTAGGGGATCGTCTGCGGCCCCTCTGGCAGCACGCAGATGCGGGCGTCGGGACCGTAGCGCGCCAGCAACCCGGCCAGCGTCTCCTCGATCTGGTGGCAGGGCTGGAACAACGCACCGCGGACCTCCTCATCGGAGAGGTAGCGGCTCTTGACGTACACCTCGGCCCGCATCTGAATCTTGGCCTGGACGTACGCCTCCCATTGGTCCATCATCAGGAATCCCGGCCGCCGGAGGACCTCCAGTAGCGCCTGGGGGCTGTCGGCCATGTGCAGGATGTTCTTGTACTCCCCGTGGTCCGGTATCCCGTCCCAGCACTCGGCAGCGACGATGATACTGCCCCCCTGGCGCACGACCTGCGCCGCAGCCGACATGCCCTTGACCGCCTGGTAGAGGTTCAGGTCGAGCGGATAGCCCGAGTTGGAAGTGATGACGACGTCGAAGGGCGCGTCTACCCCCACCATCGCCGTCCGGCGGACGGCTTCCGCCCCCGCGCGATGGGCTGCCTGCAAATCGCCCGCGTACAC
>DATKWP010000421.1:0-8064 GCA_035529535.1 Anaerolineae bacterium
TGGCGGCTGACCCCCGATGGGGACTGTCTTCCTGTGACCCGCCAATCACGATCACTCCAGCTACTGTCCGTGACCGTTGTGCCCTGGCCCTACCGGCAGCCTAGCGATGTCAATGTCAAAAAGTGTGTAGACTCAACACGCTTAAGGGTATTGTCTGTTCCCTGCCCTTCCTGCCCATCGCTCCGTAGAGGACGACGGCGGATGGAGTACATCCGAATTCTGATCAGGAGAGTTTGCCTTCTGGCGCAGTTGTGTTAGACTACTCAATGAGGCAATAGAGGGCGGTCAACTTGGAGGGTAAGGATGACAGTTCAGGCTATCACACTCAATCTACCCCAAACGATCTACGAGCAGATTCGGCGGGCAGCGGAGAAGGCGCGACGACCGGTTGACGAGGTATTGGTTGAAGCAGTGATGGCCGTTGCTCCAGTGATAGACACTGCATCGGAAGGACTGCGGACGGCACTGGCACAAATGGCCTATCTTAATGATGCTGCTCTATGGCAGGTTGCCCGGGCGACGATGTCCACTGAACAGCAGGCACGCCTCGAGGCCCTGCATCACAAACAGCAGAGTCAGGGGTTGGCAATTGAGGAAAAGGCGGAGGAACAGGCTTTACTTGCACTCTACCGTGAAACGTTGCTCATTAGAGCACAGGCAGTATTACTGTTGCAGCAACGCGGGTATGACGTTTCTGACCCACAACAATTCGCCCCATTGAAATGAACCCGCCTACGAAGCATATCCCGACAACTCTTCGGCAGCGAACTGCAGAGGCCGCCCACTTTCGCTGTGGTTATTGCCTGACCTCGCAGCATATTGTCGGCCCACTGCTTGAGATTGACCATATCATCCCTCAGGCACGTGGTGGTACAGATGACGAGGACAATCTGTTTCTGGCGTGCCCGATGTGCAACAGCCACAAGGCAGATCGGGTTGAAGCAGTTGATCCTGAAAGCGGGATGACCGTCCTTCTCTTTAACCCCCGGGTGGAGCAGTGGAACGATCATTTTGAGTGGACTGAGGAGGGGACGGTCATTCGCGGAAAGACACCGAAAGGCCGGGCGACCGTCGCCATGCTGAACGTGAATCACCCCGATATAGTCTCTGCCCGTCGCCTGTGGGTAATCGCTGGCTGGCATCCCCCTGTTGATTGATGGACAGTATTGGGCATATGCGCAAGCAACCAAATTCCCGCATGTGTTTCGTCTGTGGCCGGCAGAACCCGGTCGGGCTAAAGCTGGATTTCTACGAGGACCCCGAGGCGCGTGAGGTGCGGGCCGAATTCGTGGTTCCGGCGCATTACCAGGGTTACCCCGGCGTCGTCCATGGCGGCATCGTCGCTGCCATCCTGGACGAGGTCTCCGGGAGGGCGATCCTGCTGCACGGTTCGGACGAGGACCTGATGGCGACGATGCGCCTGGTCGTCCGCTACCGCCGTCCAACTCCCACCGACACGCCATTGGTTGCGGTAGGCCGGGTGGAGCAGATCGGCGGAGTGGGGGCGCGGGTGGCCGGCGAGGTCCGCTTGCCGGATGGTACTGTGACCGCTGAATGCGAATCTCTGCTGGCCAACGTGCCGGACGAATTTCGCGCCCGGTGGGAGGAGGAGAAGGCGTACTGGAGGGTGTACGAGTAGTGGGTGCGGATGACGCGGATGGGGGGGGATGAGGCGGGATGAGGCGGATGAGTACATCCGTGAATACATCCGTGAGTACATCCCTCGCATCCGACTACATCCGTAGGATTGCGCTACAGTTCGGGCATGCTACGCCGGAGGATCTCGTACTGTTCGAGCGCTTTCCCCGCACCCAACGCCGTGCATGCGATGGGCGCGTCGGCCACGTAGGCCGGCACCCCGGTTTCGCGTGTGACCAGTTCGTCTATCTTGCGTAGCAGCGCGCCGCCGCCGGTCAAGACCATCCCGCGGTCAATGATGTCCGACGAGAGTTCGGGCGGTGTCTTCTCCAGCACCGACTTGATCACACTGAGCATGGCCGCCAGCGGTTCCGCGAGTGCCTCGCTCACTTCCCCGGAACTGATGGTGATGGTGTGGGGCAGGCCCGCGATCTGATCGCGGCCCTGCACCTCCATACGCAGTTCCTCCTCCAGCGGCAGCGCTGCGCCGATGCGAATCTTGATCTCCTCCGCCGTCGGTTGGCCAACCATCAGGTTGTATTTGCGGCGGATGTAGGCGATGATCGCCTCGTCCATGCGCAGGCCGCCGACGCGGACCGAGTTGGCCACCACGATCCCATTCATTGCTATAACTGCTGCTTCAGTCGCGCCGCCGCCCAGGTCCACCACCATGTTGCCCGAGGCCGTGCCAATTGGCAGGCCCGCCCCCAGTGCACTGGCTACAGGTTCGGGGATCAGGTGGGCCCGCCCGGCACCCGCCTCGAGCGCCGCCTCGCGCACCGCTCGCTTTTCTACGCTCGTCACCCCATACGGCACACTGATCATGACCCGAGGTTTGAACAGGTTAAAGCGCCCGCAGGCCTTATGGATAAAGTACTCCAGCATGCGTTGGGTCACCCGGTAATACGCGATGACGCCATCGCGCATGGGGCGCATCACTTCGATGGCTTCTGGTGTACGGCCGAGCATGGCTTTGGCTTCTTCGCCCACGGCCACGATCTTGTTTTCTTCGGTTGAGATGGCGACGACCGAGGGCTCCTGCAATACGATGCCCCGTCCCACCACGTTCACCAGCACGTTTACGGTACCCAGGTCAATCCCTAGCATCTTCCCTGGCATTCAAGCATCCTCTCGTGAGTTCGGGTTACGACGCAAAAATGATACACGACTTTGAGCAATTTGTCCAGCGTCCGAGATTCCTCGCTACGCTCGGAATGACGGGTTCCTGGACTGTCTAGCGACGGTCCAGGATGAAGCGGAGCAGGTCACGCCGCCACGGGCGCTTGCGGCCCAGGTAGTCCAGGCATTGGCTGAACCGGCAGGGCTCAAATCCAAAATAGTGCGGGATAGTCCCCAGTTCTGTGGCACCGCCCACGCTGACGAGGTCGAGCCACCAGGATGGTAGCGGGTTGCGTGGCAGCAGTGCGTCGCCCAGCGCCACCAGGGCACGCACCAGGGGCACCCGCACGTGCACCAGGCGCCGGCGCATCCCCGCCGCTGCCAATACCTGTGCGACCATCTGGTCGAAGGTGAAATGCTCCGGGCCTCCGAGAGGGATCGTCTGCCGGATGAACTCATCCCGGTCCAACGCAGCCGCAATGCAGGTCGCCAGGTCCACCACCCACAGGGGCTGGAAACGGGCCGACCCTGTGTCGGGGATGGGCAGGATGAAAGGTATCATCTTGGCCAGCATCACCAGGAGGTTCGTCGAAACGTCGTGTGGGCCATAGATGGCCGGCGCTTGCAGGATCGTGTAATCCAGCCCGCTTTCGCGTACGATGGTCTCGGCTTCTCCTTTCACGCGGAAAAGCAAGTAGGCCGAGTTGCGGTCGGCTCCCAGGCGGCTCAGATAGATGAAGCGGCGTACACCCGTCTCTTGCGCGGCCGTGATGAGATTGGCCGTGTCCTCGACGTGGCCGCGTAGCGTTTCGCCCCGGTCGAGGTCCTCTTCTCCCGTCAGGTGCACGACGGTCTCCACGTCCTGCAGCCCCGTGCGCAGGGCAGGCAGATCGCTCATGCTGGCGGAGATGGTGGAGAAAAGGACGCCTGTGGCCAGGCGCTGCTCGCGTTGAGAGGGCCGTAACAGGCAACGAACCTGGCGGCGCTCGGCCGCCAGGCGGAGAACTACGTTACGTCCCACGAAACTAGTGGCACCGGTGATGAGATTCATTGTCCCTTCCTTTCGCGGGCGAGATTATACCACCAATACCAATGGAAGCCAAACAAATCGGTTGACTACTCAGCCACCCTTGCGAAGGTTGCGAATGGCCTGACCCTCGCAAGGGTTCATTGAACGCTTGTGGCCATTAACGAGTATAGTGTATGGTGATTACCCACACGTTGCCGGCGCACTATGGCGAAATATCCCACCGCCAGGCCACGGGGTTGGCAGAGGGTTCACGCCTTCTCGGCGTCCTCAGTATTCCTGAGGCCTCCATATCCCTGAGGGAAGATGTGGGTAATCACCGCCATACCCGGTTGTGGTGAAGGTCACGATTTGGCGCTTGCTACAAAGAGGGCTATAATACCCGTTCAGCCCTACAGAATCGGAAGGAGACAGTAATGAATGAGGTACAGACAGTCGCGGACGCGCTCATTGGAAACGTCGAGCGCGTCATCATCGGCAAGCAGGATGTCATCCGGCTCGTGGCCATTGGGTTGCTCTCGCAGGGGCACATCCTGATCGAGGACGTGCCCGGCGTAGGGAAGACGATGCTGGCCCAGGCGCTATCCAAATCGCTGGGCTGCGTTTTCCGCCGCATCCAGTTCACGCCGGACATGCTGCCCTCGGACATAACGGGCGTTTCCATCTTTAACCAGAAGACGCGCGAGTTTGAGTTCCGTCCTGGCCCGATCATGGCCCAGATCGTGCTCACCGACGAAATCAACCGTGCCACACCCAAGACGCAGTCTGCCCTGCTGGAGGCGATGCAGGAGTTGCAGGTCACCGTGGACGGAGTCACCTATCCCTTGCCGCGCCCGTTCCTCGTCCTGGCGACCCAGAACCCCATTGAGTACGAGGGCACCTTCCCGTTGCCGGAGGCCCAACTGGACCGCTTCCTGATGCGCATCCGGCTGGGCTATCCGGAACTGAACGACGAGATCGCGATCCTGGAGTCGCAGCAATACGTGCACCCGTTGACGACCATCGGGCAGGTCGTGGACGTCGAGACGCTCACCGCCGCGCAGGCGAGCCTGCGGGACGTCTACGTAGACCCGCTGATCAAGCGCTACATCGTGGACATCATCACGCAGACCCGTCGCCATCCCGACATCTATCTGGGGGCCAGCCCGCGCGGTTCCCTGGCGCTCTATCGCACCGGCCAGGCACGGGCCGCCGTGCTGGAGCGTGACTACGTCCTCCCGGACGACGTCAAGGCTCTGGCGATCTCAACCCTGGCACACCGGCTCATCGTCAGCCCCTCGGCCCGTTTGCGGGACGTCACGGGCGAGACGGTGGTGCGCGAAATCTTGTCCAGCCTGCCGGTGCCGGGGGCCCACGTACGGCCCAAGTAAGCGAGAGGCAAGACGTGCCGAAAAACCGCAAAGAGGAGATTCCGCGGGTGGGTACACCCGTAGGCGTTCGGAATGACAATATGCACAGCGTACGCAGGGCGTGGGTAGTATTGGCCCTGGGACTATTCTGTGTGGTCGCAGCGCTGATCACCGGACGTGACCTGTATTATCATCTGGCTTACGTCTTCGTGGCCACCCTGACCCTCTCGGCGGTGTGGGCCTGGTCGGCGACGCGCGGACTGCGGCTCAGCCGCTACACGCGCACCTCGCGCGCGCAGGTGGGCCGTCCCCTGGAGGAGCATTTCTCGCTGCGCAATACCTGGTGGTTGCCCAAGTTGTGGGTCACCGTCCACGACTATTCCGACTTGACCGGCCATCATGCCAGCCGCGTCATCCACGACCTGAGGCCACGCCAGGAGTACGGCTGGACGGTGCGTACACTGTGCGAGCGGCGCGGTCGTTTTCGCCTGGGGCCGGTGGTGATCTCCAGCACTGATCCTTTGGGGCTGTTCGAGTTCCGGCGCACGTTCTCGCAGACCGGCAGCATCGTGGTCTATCCTGCCACGGTGCCCATGCAGAGTTTCCCTTATCCTGTCGGCTACCTGCCGGGGGGGGATGCGCTGCGCCGGCGCACCCACCACATCACGACCAACGCCGCTGGTGTGCGCGACTATGTGCACGGCGACGGGTTCAATCGCATCCACTGGCGCTCGACGGCCCACAAGGACCGGCTGATCGTGAAAGAGTTCGAGTTGGACCCTATGTCGGATGCCTGGATCTTTCTCGACATGGAACGGAGCGTGCACTACAAGGTGCGCGAAGACGAGGCGGAGGTGGCCATGCGGGAACGGGAGCCATGGTGGTCACGCGTGGAGCAACTCAGGCTGGAGCCCAGCACCGAAGAGTACGCCGTCACGGCGGCGGCATCCGTGGCCGAGTTCCTGATCCGGCACAGGCGAGCCGTAGGGCTGGCCGCCTATGGCCAGCGGCGTGAGGTGATTCAGGCTGACCGGGATGAGCGGCAGATTGGCAAGATCCTGGACACGTTGGCTGCCTTGCGGGCTGAGGGCAAGATCCCCTTCAGTCAGGTGCTGAGCGTGGAAGGCCGCAGGCTGGCGCGGGGCGCTGTGCTCGTCGCCATCAGCCCGTCGGTGAGTGAGGAGTGGATGCAGGCTGCGCTGTTCCTGGACCGGGCCGGGTTGCGCGTCGTCACCATTCTGGTGGACGCGGCCAGTTTCGGCGGCCCACTGGGCACCGATATGCTCGAAGAGCAGTTGCTGGGCACGGGAGGGATTGCCGTCCGCCTGCGCTATGGTGACCAGATCAAGGACGTGCTGAACGTGCTCCCTCTGCCGCGGAACGTTCCGACGCTGCCCTCGGTCTACACAGTTCCGTCAGTCGTTGGATGAGGGGGAAGAGTACATCCAGTATGACCATCCTCTGCGGGCGTGGTGGGCTGAGTTGGCTTTAGCCAGAGCGTGAGCAGGAAACCGAGCCCGGCCGTCCCGGCCGTCACGCCGAACAGGGTGGTGTACGAAGTGGCTTCGAGCAGCCATCCGCCCAACATCGGGAGGAGTGTGAGGGCTCCCATGGTCGTGTTGCCCAGTCCCACGTAGACCGAACGTATCCCCGGCGGCGCGATCTCCAGCATATAGTTAAAGAAGCCCAACATCCACGAACTGTTGACCACTCCCAGGGCCACGTAGACGAAAGGGTAGGCCCGTGCGAGCCAGCCGCCGCCCGCCAGATGCGCTGCCAGGGCGAACAGTGGCCCGATGGCAGCCGCCGCGCTGCCGATGCGGATCACGTTTCGTGCCCCCCAGCGTTCACTGATCCAGCCCAGCACCGGACTGGCGATGACCCCCGCCACTGTCTGGGCGATGATGAAGCCACCGACTGTACTCTCGGGCAGACGCAACACCTTCTCTGCGTGACCCACGTAGAAAGGGATGGCCATGTCTACCATGCCAACCAGCATGCGGCAGGCCATCAGGTGGCCAAAGACGCGGTCCGTGAACAGGGGCTTGAGCCAACCGCCGGCTGCCTTGCTTTCCGTGTGGGGGTCCGCTTCCTCAGGTGGAGGTTCCCGGATCAGAGCCAGGGCGATGGCCGCGAGGGCCATCATGACGCCAGCCAGCGCAAAGAGCAGCGCATAGTCGGCGGGGAATGCATAACGGTTCAGGACCAGCCCCACCAACACGCCAACGCCGACCCCCGCCAGCCCGCCGATGAACTGCCCCACTCCGATCATCCGTCCTCGCCGCCTGGGAGGGATAGCGCGGGCGAAGATGTCGAACCAGGCCACGGTGGCGACGGCATCTGTGGACGCCCACAAGGCCAGGCAGGCGAAAAACAGGACCAGCATGGCCACGGGGTAGCGGGCCAGCCCGGCCCACAGAGCCAGCGCGATGATCCAGAGCGCGACCCGTCCGCTCATCCCGGCGACCAGGTATGGCTTCTTGGGCTTGTCGCCTATCAGGTGGGCCGCCCCTAGTTGAGGGAGCAGCCAGGCGCCGCGAAAGACGGTGCCGACGAGCCCGATCACGGGCGCGGAGGTGGTGAGTTGGCCGACGAACGCAGGCAGGACGCTGCTAACGCTGACGAAAGTGAGTGCTAACCCGAAGCCGATATAGTCGCCCAGGATGGCAAAAAAGTTCCAACGATAGTGGGGGGGCAGCGTCTCGGGATTCTTGCTCACGGCGAGTGAGTGTACCACGAAGTGAGAGACCGTCAAGCCGGGGGGAGGCCTGGGGGAACTCGGGGGAACTTAGCCTTACGCGATTTCTGGCTCTTCGGCCTCGGCGATCACGTCCGCCTGGCGTCTGGCCTCTGAGGAGGTTTGATCCGAACGAGATTGCACCTTCCGCAGAGTATAGACTCCCCCCAGGGCTACCAGGGGCAGCGCTACCG
>DATKWP010000422.1:0-3080 GCA_035529535.1 Anaerolineae bacterium
GGTCCGCCTTCTGGCCCAACTCGGCCGTCTGCCGGTTGACCGCGACCCGGCCCTGGCGGATCAGTTCCTCGCACTTGCGGCGCGAGCCGAAGCCGGCGCGGGCCAGAATCTTCTGTAAGCGCTCTTCCATCGCATGCCTCCCTGGAGGTCGCGTATGAGTACATCCGAGCGATATTATAGCGCAGGTGGCCAGAAGGGGCAATGCGGGGGGATCACAGGGCGGACAGCCGGTAGAGTCCGGATGGATTCTGGCGCAGGATGTGGTCAATCACAATGCGGGCATCCTCCACGGAGAAATAGCCATCCTCGACTTTTTCGGCCAGCACGTTCACGAGGACGTATCGAAACGCCAGGAGGGACGCGTAACTTTCTTCGGGCGTCCACGTGTCGCAGCCCCAGCCGACCTTATCAGAGGTGCCACCTTCGATCAGGTCGTGCAGCATGTGACGGCAGGCAGAGGTTGAAATCAGCGGAAGGAAACTCAGATCAGGATAGACGTTGGGGAAGAAGCGCACGAGGGCGCTGGCATCGGCGATCCACGGGTAACTACAGTGCAGCAGCACGAACCGGGTTTCGGGATTCCTCTCGATCGCCTCCCGCATCCACATGGCGGCTGCGCACGCAATCCATGAGCGTTTCGACAATTGCATTCATCCTGCTCCCCTATCATGCTAGACATACACGCCGCGTTCGCCAAGCAACCGGCGCAGGTTGTCTCCCAGGACCTTGCGCCGGGTCATCTCATCCAACCGCGACTTCTGGATGCGGGCGATCACCCCGGCAGGGTCGTTGATGGTAAAGTCGCTGCCAAAGAGCACGCGCTCAGGGCCGGCGGTCTCGACCGCCAGTTCCAGGACCCCCATCCGTTCAAAGCCGTTCCCGCAAATGTCGAGGTAGAGGTTTGGATGCACTGCCGCCAACCCGATCCGCGCACGCACGTCTGCGGGGGACTCGCCCAGGTGTGCCAGGACAAACGTGGTGTGGGGGAACCGGGCACATAGCCGGCGCACGTCCTGGTAGTCATCGTCGTGAATGTGGACGACCATATCGAGTTCGGTCGCCAGTTGAAGCATCTCAGCAAAGGCGGGGGTATCGTACGGGTACCCTCCGGCGTATCCGCACAGTTCGCCGATCCACACCATCCCCAACTCATCGTGACAGCGCTCGACCTCACGCAGCGCTTCCTCAGGGAAGTGGGTGTTGACCAGACAGGCCGGCACGACGAAATCCGGGTACTGGCGGGCGATCTCCGCGCTCTCGTCGTTCCCGGCGATCATCTCGGCGACGCTGCGCGCCACCTCGCCGCGCACAGAATTGGCCAGGATGCGCCCCACCCCGCAGTCCCTCAGATAACGGACAGCGGCTTCGACGTCCGGCGTAAACGGTTCCCATTCCCAGGTCAATCGCAGCCCGGGAGAAGGCAAATGGACGTGGCAATCGAAAACCTCGCAGGGTTGCATATCGTCCTTCCGTGGAACGATTTACGCCATCCGCGCGGCGCGCTCGCGGCTGATGGCGTAGCGCAAGGGTTCTCCGTTCAGGAAGCGCTTGAGTTCGTCAACCATGGATTGCCCGTTGCGCAGGCATTCGTCCTGCAACGCACCGGCGATGTGGGGCGAGATGGTCACGTTCGGCAGCCTCATCGAGGGGGAATCGGCAGCCGGCGGCTCCGGGTAGGTCACGTCCAGCAATGCGTACAAGTCGGGGCGCTGCTGAAACACGGCGATCATTTCCGCCTCGCGGACGACGGCTCCCCGCGCCGTGTTGATGAACGTGGCCCCCGCTCTCATCGCCGCGAAATGTGCACCCGTGATCAGCCCCTCGGTCTCAGGTAGCCACGGCGTATGCAGAGAGACGACGTCCGCCTGGCGAAACACTTGCTCCAACGAGCACAGCCGGACTCCCAGCGCCGCGGCAGTCTCCTGGGTGACGAACGGATCGTAGGCGATCACGTTCACCTCATACGACTTGAGCCGCTGCGCGACCATCTGGCCGATGGTGCCCAACGAGATCAACCCGACCGTGCTGCCGTAGGCGCCCGCCACCGGCAGGTGTTCCCACCATTCGCCGGTCTCGCGAAAGCGCTGCACGTGCTGCCAGTAGCGCTTGAGGCCCAGGATGATGTGCGCGATGGTGAACTCACTGACGGGGACGCCGTTGGCAATGGTTGCCGTGGTGATCGGAATCTGGCGCGCCCAGAAGGCTTCGGTGACGATCCCATGGATGGATCCCGCGCCATAGAAGACGGCCCGCAGCCGGGGTAGAAAAGCCAGCAGTTCTCCCGTGAACTGCGGGCAACCCCATCCAGACAAAATCACCTCGGCTTCGCCGAGGAGCGCCGGGTTTTCCACGACGGTCGGCCGGGTTTGCAGCGGCGCATAAACGTCCACCAACTCGTGGATCTGCTGGCGCACCTCTGCACCATAGATCCAGTCGTATGGCCGTGGGTCGAGCAGAAAAAGCCCTTTCAACATGCTACTTGTCTCAAGATCATCCGCACCAGTTCAGAATCGCGCGGGCGTAGATGCGCGTGAGCGCCATCACGTCCTCCACCAACACGAACTCGTCCGCGGCGTGAGCGTTGCCGCCGCGCGGTCCGAGAGTGAAGGCAGGTGTGGGGCTGTGCAGGTTGAACACATACGTGTCGCAGGCAAACAGGCCACCTGCCATCCGGTATTCCTGTCCCGTGGCCTGGTAGGCCCGTTCAAGCACGCCAAAGAAAGGATGGGTTGGATCCATGCAACTGCCGGGCAGATAACGAAAACATTGGCGAAACTCGGGATATTCGCCATCAAATTCGGGAGCGCGTGCGAGGTAAGTGTTGATAAACCCGATCAGGTTCTGCGTGTGAGTGGCCTCGTCTGTACCGGGATACTCCTCCACCCACACGATGAGATAGCACTCGGGCGGGATGCCGGAGGCGTCGGCGAAGGTAACACCGCCACCGCCGATCTGCCTGGTGTAGGCCGGCAAGGTGGGGTTGGACTCGTAGAAACGTGGGGGCTGGATGTGGGCATTGCGCCCGGCGTCGAAGGCGCGCACGGCTTCGATCACGCGGGCCAGTTTGTAGACCGGGTTCG
>DATKWP010000423.1:0-4691 GCA_035529535.1 Anaerolineae bacterium
GCCACACGATGCCCAGCGTGCCGAATGCAGAAGATACGAGCACGTACGAGAAAGGACTCAAATCTCACCTACCCTCGGTTTACTTTATGCAACTGGCGGAACTCGTCCTCCAGGATGCTCATCATCACGAAATCGTGAAAGACGTGGTCATAGTAATAGCCGTCCCGCTGGAGGCCCTCTCTCTTAAAACCCACCTTCTCGTAGAAGCGGAGCGCCCGCTCGTTGAACCCGACCACCCCCACCGAGACGCGGTGGAAGCCCAGGTAGCCGAAGGCATAATCGAGCAGCAGCAGGATGGCCTCGGTGCCGTATCCCTTCCCCCACGCCCCCTTGTCCCCGATGATGATGCTCAGGTCGGTGTTCCGCCAGGGGTGAAACATCCGCAACAGGCCCGCCTCTCCAATCACGCGGTCGTTCTCCTTGAGGACGACGACGAACCAGACCCGTTCCTTGTCCTGGCGCACCCGCTCCAGGAATTCGTCCGCGCCGGCCTTGCTCATGGGCAGCGCCTCACCGGTCAAGCGCCTGACCTCGGGGTCATTCGCCCACTGGCGGATGAAGGGCAGATCCTCGGCTTCGATGGGGCGCAGATAAAGACGCTCTCCGGTCAGGAATTCGACAGGGCCGCCTGGTTCTGCTTGCTTCGTCATTGGTTGGCAACCTCCCAAGGGGGCCTCTCCATGAAATGGCACTAATGGCACAGTTTGTCCGGCGATTGATTGGAAATCGTACGCACCAGCCGGCCATTCCATTGGCCGTCACTTCCAATTGACCAGGATAGATTCACGCTGAAACAGGCGCACCGCCCCTCTCAACGTCACCGCGTCCAGGGCCACAATCGCCGCGGCGACCAGGACCAGCAAGAGCGGCGTGAACACCGCCAGGCCCACCAGTTGCACGACGACCAGGCCCAGGATCGGCAGGACGATGACCACGGCCAGGTTTTGGGCGCTCTTGGCGTCCCTGGCCCTCGACGAGGCAATCACGCCCAGCAGGAAACTCAGCACGGTGACCCCCGGGACGAGCAGGAGCAAGGAAATGAACCACGACGAAGTCAATACGAAGCGCAGCAGGTGGGACGATCCGAGTAGCACGACGCCGATCAGAAACAACCCGGCGCAGACCCACGACATCACGATGGCGGGGACGGCGCCGGCCAGCGCCTTGCCGAGCAAGAGTTCCCACGTGCGCACGGGCGTCGCCAGCAGCGGTTCGAGCGTGCGCGTCTGCTTTTCTTCGACGATGCCAAACGTGGCGAAACTGTTGGCGATCATGACCGGGATGAGCAGGAGATAGACGGGGAACTGGAGGTAGAAGAACACCTGGAACTTGTCGAGGGTCGAGAGGCTCGACATCGCAGGCATGAGCGCCTCGAACTTGTGCACCCCCACCTGGAGAACCGTGTTCACCAGGGCATCGGCGCCGGCAAACCTGAGCACCAGGTAGATGTAGAGCAAGGCCTGGCCGGTGATCAGCAGGGGCAGCAGCGTCACCAGGAGGGCGGAGTTGGCACTGCGGAAGGTGGCCTCCCACTCCTTCACAATCACATTTTGAATGCGTTTCCAGATCATTGTACGATCTCTCATTGACAAACCCTACCCTCCCCCTGCCCCTCCCTGTGAGGGAGGGGAGAACGGCTACTTGCCCTCCCAGTGAGGGAGGGGAGAGCGACTACTTGCCTTCCTCGTGGAGGAGCGTCAGATAGACTTCCTCCAGCGAATGGGCCTTCTCGAATACGCTGCGGACCCGGCCGCCCGCCCCGACGATGCACTCGACCAGCGCCGGGCGGTGGCGGTCGAAATCGGTCAGTTCGACCGCCAGCGTAGCGCCATCCTGCTCGACACGGCGCACGAAATCGAGCGCGCGCACCGCCTCCACGATGCGTGGGGCGAGCGCTTCCAGTTCGACGACTACCTGGCGCTGGAACAGGCGGCTGCGCAGGTTGGCCGGCGTGTCCAGGGCGACCAGGCGCGTCTTGAAGACAGCAATGCGATGGCACAGCGATTCGGCCTCCTCCAGGTTGTGCGTGCAGAGGAAGATGGTGCGGCCTTCCTCCTTCAGGCGGACGATCAATTGGCGCACCTCGCGGGCGGCTTCCGGATCGAGCCCGGCCGTCGGTTCGTCCAGGAAGAGCACCTGCGGCTCGTGGAGCAGGGCCCTGGCCAGGGCGAGCCGCTGTTTCATGCCCCTGGAGAACTCGCCGACCGGATCATCCCGGCGTTCCCACAAGCCCATGGCCTGGAGGTATTTGTCCGTTTGGGCGTCGGCGTCCACGCCCGGGTAGAAGCGGGCGAAGAACAGCAGGTTGCGGCGGGCGCTGAGGCGCTCGTAGAAGCCGGGGGTTTCGGTGAGCAGGCCGATGACCTCGTGGAGGCGCTCCACGTCCCGGTCGCAGCGCATACCGGCGACGGTGGCCTGCCCCCCGGTAGGGGCGATCATGCCGGATAGCATGCGCACGGTGGTGGTCTTGCCGGCCCCATTGGGGCCGAGGAACCCCAGCACTTGGCCCTGCTCGACCTGGAGTGAAAGGTCCTCGACCGCCACCAGGGGGCCGAAGGATTTGGTGAGACCTGAGGTCTCGATCATAATCGTCATTAGGCCGCACCCTCGTCTTTCTGGGAGGCGGCAGATGCTCCAGCGTCACTAATTCAAGGCGACACAGCCCCCACTACTTACTACAAAACACGTAAGAATCCCTTGAGATAGTCAAACGCTGGACTGTCCCACAGCCAATATCCCCGGTGGGCCGCCTCGCCCAGTTGCAGGTCAGGCGCCGGTCTCGATGCCAGAAATGCATGGAGGCGCGCTTTTGGCACGTTGTTGGGCAAGCCGACGCCCTGCTCCTGCAAACAACGGAAGTATTGCTCGACGCAGGCCAGGGTCGGGTCATTGGCGACAGCCTGCAAGCACAGATCCTCCAGCATACCAGGATTGGCGCAATCCGGCAGGATGAAAACAGAGACTCTGGGGCTCCCTTCCGCAACGGCCATAGGTTGCCCTGGTACACTATAACCAGACCTCTTCAAGGCGTTACATACGGACTGGAATGCCGAGCCCGCGCTCGCTTCTGCATCTCGGAGAATGCCTAAAGATGCCACGCCCAAAAACCCAGGCGTGACCTTGAGCGCCTCCAGGTAATCTGCCAGATCAGCAAGTCCGCCGAAGTTGCGGATTTCGATCTCGGACAGCAAGCCCAGGTGCCGGAGCAGAGCCTTGGAGAATTCGAAGGCATCGCGCCCTTCCACGAGAAGCACTTTCGAGTAGGTTATCGGGGATCTCGACTGTGGGCGCTGAAGATCAGTAGCCAGCATCAGCGTACCTCCAGACCTGTTGCTATCGCCGTGGCCAGCGTCTTTTGGTCATACGTCACAGACCGGATTTCATGACCGACCCTCTCCAACCGGTGCAGGCGGAAGTCATACGTCTCCGCAGCCGTGAACGCCTCGTGGGCAGCCTCGACACACTCCCAACTGTGCGTGGTGGCAAAGATCTGAGCATCTGATTGCCTGGCTGCGTGGGCAATGGCTTTCCAGACTTCGATCATGACCGAGTAATGCAGCCCGTTCTCGATCTCGTCAATCAGCACGGTGCCGCCAGACGCATTCGCAATCGCCAGGACCATGGACAGCAGACGTACCATGCCTTCGCCCATCAGTGGAAGCGGCACCAGTGTCTCCAGGCCAACGTCACCGCAAACCATCGGCACGCCGCCGGTGACCAGCACAGCCAGGCGGCTCAAACGCGGGTCCAGAATCTGCAATGCGCTCAATACCTGATCCTGGCGGCGCACACGTTCGAGGTTGCTGAAACGTGCAGCATCCTCCTGAGGGAAACGAACGTGGGTGCTCAGAAAGACACCCAGAGGTAACGGCCCGAGTTGCGCCCGTTCGGTTTTGACTTCATTGGGCGGTACGATGAATGCTCGCGAAGTGGCAGTCCGTGCGGCCCCATCCCGATACTCCAGGAGCAACTCCCGCGGCCCGATTGCCGTCGTCAGCAACCCCATAGCCTTGGAGGACATAGCCTCATTGGGGGGCGCTATCCGGGACTCGCGTGGCTCCATCAGCCTGATCCGCAGCGAGCGCTGCCTGTCATCTTCGCCAAGGCTCGTCAGTTCAATGGTTTCGTCCACGCGCTTGTCAAAGAACAACCACTCCCATATCTCCTCGGGATCTACGGCAAACCGTTCGAGGCCGCGGAAACCATGGATCGCCAACGACAGTTCTGGGCTGTTTGGCCCAACGTGGAGAAAAAGTGCCTCCAGCAGTGCCGTCTTGCCCACGTTGTTCATCCCGACGATCAGGTTCACCCGTTCAAGGGGCTTGAGCTCAAGTTCACCAAAGCAGCGGAAATTTCGGATCGTGAATGACCGATACATCGCTCTCTCTCCTGCTCTGCCCTTCTAGCGGTCGGGCGAGCCACACAATATGCTGTGGATTATATACTCGAATCACGGGAAGGCCAAACGATCCCTCTGTGTGATGGAAACCTCACCCTCACCCCAACCCTCTCCCTGGCAGGGAGAGGGAGTGAACGGTTCAGCAAATGCGCGGGAGTTGTTCGCCGGCCAGCATGTCCACGATGCGGCGAGCGCCCAGGGGGGTGCGCAGTACGACGCGGCCGGGGTGCTCGGCCGTCACGTGGCCGATGACGGCGGCCTCCCGGCCATACTCGTGGGCACGCATGCGCGC